>JAQBTY010000402.1 GCA_027624735.1 Pseudomonadota bacterium
GCTTCAGCCAGTTCCATCATCGAAAAGGTCAACCGTGGGAAACAAGCGTTGGAATCGCAACACTAGTGTGTCAACCATTCGGGCATTTGGTCAAGCGATAACAACGCGTCGTAGCTGGGCCGCGGCCGAATCACGCAGAATTTATCGTCTTTTACCAAGACTTCCGCGATTAGCAGACGCGAATTGTAGTTCGACGACATGGCAGCGCCGTAAGCGCCGGCGGATTCGATGGCAAGCAGATCGTTGGGTGACAGGTCGGGTAGGGCAGCGTTCCTGGCGAGGACATCGCCGGTTTCACACACCGGGCCGACGACGTCGGCTTTATTCAACACGGTTGCCGCAGGTCCAGTCCGGACCGGGGTCACCCGATGGTCTGCGTTGTAAAGTGTCGGGCGGATGAAGTCGTTCATCGCCGCATCGACGATGACAAAACGTTTGGTGGCGGTGATTTTGTCTAAGATCACGGCGGTTACCAGAATTCCCGCGTTTCCAACCAACAGCCGACCCGGTTCAACGGTGATATCGACATTGAGACCGGCCGTCGTTTCGGCAATGACCGCGGCGTAATCGTCTGGATGGGGTGGGACCTCGTCACGGTAGGTGATCCCCAGCCCACCACCAAGGTCCAGCCTTTCCACTGTAAGGCCTGCCGCCCGCAATTCCCTGGTCAGGACCGCGACGCGGTTAAACGCGGCGCGGAACGGATCCAACGAGGTGAGTTGCGATCCAATATGCACCGCAATACCCAGTGCGCGGATATGGGGCAGGCGCGACGCGCGGGCGTAAAGCACTGGCGCGATGTCGATGTCGATCCCGAACTTGTGATCCTTCCGTCCGGTGGAGATCTTGTCGTGGGTATTCGCATCCACGTCCGGATTGACCCGAAGGGCGACGACCGCATCCACCCCACGCGCCGAAGCGACCTGGCTCAGGGTTTCAAGCTCGGATTCCGATTCGACATTGAACTGTCCGACGCCGACGGAAAGCGCATAATCCATTTCGCCACGGGTCTTGCCCACGCCTGAAAAAACCACATTTTCAGGCGCGATTCCGGCGGCGATGGCACGCCGCAATTCGCCTTCGCTGACAACGTCGGCGCCGGCGCCAAGTTGGGCCAGAGTGCGGATGACGGCAAGGTTGGAGTTGGCCTTGACCGCGTAACAGATGCGCGCGCCGACCGTCGCCAGCGCGTTCGCCAATACCTGATAATGGCGCGTCAGCGTCGCGGTCGAGTAACAGTAAAATGGCGTTCCGACGGCCGCCGCGATATCGGAAACAGCGACGTCTTCAGCAAAAAGCTGCCCGTTTCGATATTCAAAATGGTTCATAGCGGATACTGCTTTGGATAATCGCTTTGTTTGCCGGGCGGCGGTTCATTGGGTCCCTTTTTGCCGCACGCCGCGAGCGGCGCCGCCAGCACGCCGATCAATATCAGCAGGATAAAACGGCGGATCACAGGAAGCGCTCCCGAGCACGGACCGCTTGCGCCCGAACGTTGTCGGGCGCGGTGCCGCCATAGCTGGTGCGGCTCTTCACCGAATTTTCCACTGTCAGGACGTCGAAAACGGCGTCGGTTATTTTTTCCTCTACCGTCCGCATATCGGCGAGCGACAGCTCAGCCAGGGTACAGCTCTTTTGATCCGCAAGCTGGACCAGCGTGCCTGTGACATGATGCGCCTGGCGGAACGGCAGGCCGAGCGCCCGGACCAGCCAATCGGCCAGGTCGGTGGCGGTGGTGTGACCGTCCCCCGCGGCCTGGGCCAGCCGCGCTTCGTCGAAATTAAGATCGCCGATCATGCCCGTCATGGCCGCGACCGATAGCGACAGCGCCTCGGCGGCGTCGAAGACCGGCTCCTTGTCTTCCTGCATATCCTTCGAATAGGCCAGCGGCAGACCTTTCATCACCGTGAGCAGCCCGACGAGGGCACCGACGATCCGGCCGGTTTTTGCCCGGACCAGTTCGGCTGCATCGGGGTTGCGTTTTTGCGGCATGATCGAGCTGCCGGTGGTGAAGGCGTCGGACAGCTTGGCAAAGGCGAATTGCGCCGAACACCACAAAACGATTTCTTCGCCCAGGCGGGACAGGTGGGTTGCGGTGATCGCCGCGACGCTCAGGAACTCGAGCGCGAAATCCCGATCGGCGACGGAATCCAGCGAATTCGATGTCGGCCGGTCGAACCCGAGCGCCTTGGCGGTCTGGCCGCGGTCGATGGGAAAGGACGTGCCGGCAAGGGCCGCCGAACCCAGTGGGCATTCATTAAGCCGGGCACGCGCATCCCGCGCCCGGCCGCGGTCGCGGCCCAGCATTTCGACGTAAGCCAGAAAATGATGACCGACCGTAACCGGCTGCGCCGCTTGAAGATGGGTAAAGCCCGGCATCACGGTGGCGGCATGGGCCTCGGCCTGGTCGATCAAGGCTGCCTGCAGGTCGCGCAGCGCCGCATCCAGCCCGTCAAGCGCATCGCGCACCCACAGCTTGAAATCGGTCGCTACCTGATCGTTGCGCGACCGCGCGGTGTGCAGGCGGCCGGCATTGTCGCCGATCAGTTCGCTGAGCCGGCCTTCGATATTGAGATGGATGTCTTCCAGTGCGGTGCGGAAGGTGAAAACTCCGTCCTCGATCTCGTCCCGGATTCGCGCCAGCCCGTCGAGAATTTGCTCGCCCGCTTCCCGGTCGATGATTTTCTGGTCAACCAGCATGGTGCAATGGGCAATCGAGCCCGCGATGTCCTGCGCATAAAGCCGTTGATCGAAACCGATGGAGACATTGATCGCTTCCATCAGCGCGTCGGGACCCCCGGCAAAACGCCCACCCCACATCTTGTTCGACGATTTAGGCGTGTTCGGCGAAATTTGACTTTCCCGTGATGGGGACGGCGTGCCAGTGTCTGTCTGGTTTGCCGTCGCTTGCTTGCTTTGGGGTTTGCTCTTGGCGGTCATGGCTTAAATTCGGTGCTGACTGTTATGAGTACAATGATAAAACGGTTTTCTTTGGCGCTTTTTATTGTCGCCGGCACCGCCATTTGGTGGTTTTATGCCGCAAAATCAAGTGAAAAGCACGGCCAACCCCCTCTGACCGGCTGGATGGAGAAGTTTACCCCGACGGTCAAGGGCGAACCAGTACCTCAACTCGGATTCAGGGCAAAGGACGGCAAAGATCGAAATTTCTCCGATTTCAAGGGAAAAATACTGCTGGTAAATTTCTGGGCGACGTGGTGCGGGCCGTGTATTCGGGAAATGCCGTCCCTGCTAAGACTCCAAAAAGCGCGCGGCGGCAGCGATTTTACCGTCATCGCCCTGTCGCAGGACCTCCGTGGCTGGCCCGTGGTTACGCCGTTTCTTGAAAAGAATGACCTTACCGGTCTTCCGGTCTACGTGGACAAGAAAACTGCCATTAGCCAGGGCCTGCTGATCAAGGGTCTGCCGACCACGATTCTTCTGGACCGGCAGGGCCGTGAACTCGGCCGGCTCTCCGGACATGCGGAATGGGACAGCCCCGAGGCGCTAGCCCTGATCGATTTTTACAGGGCGGCAACATCCGGCCCTTAATCCGGCCCGGCCGCCGCCGGATTTGTCAAATCTGCTCCCGGTTAAGGGAAGTCAAACCGCGGAAGGTCTGTTTTCAGCGTGAGAGCGGAAATAATTTGGGCGACACCCCGGGACCGAATCTAGCCAATTTGAGCCATTACCGGGCAATCTTTTTTCAACTTTTTCAAGCATACATTCTGTTTTGATCAACCTTGTTTACGCAATTCCGCGTCGCTTCGCGGATTTTGAATGAAAAGGTCAAACAAATGGTGGCTTATCCCGTTAACTCAGGCTCGTCTATATGTGGTAACTGCGGTTGAACGTCCTTTTGGGGG
>JAQBTY010000403.1 GCA_027624735.1 Pseudomonadota bacterium
CCCCCCCCGGGGGGGGGGGGGGGGGGGGGGGGGGCGGGCGCGTCGTCTGACGCGCTAAAATCCTTTTCCAAATTTGGGAACCGCTCAGCCGCGCCGGAGCAGAGCCTCTATCTCAAAGACATGCGGATCATCCGCGCCGATATCGCGCAGGGCATCGGCAAGCCGCAGGACATATTCGTCATTGGGACCGCTCGGCCCCCGCGATTCCCGGATCTGACGCGCAATATGGGCCGGATCGGCCGGTCCGAGATAGTTCGGGTTATCGGGGGAGCCAATATAGACCTGGGCGAAATAGACCTGGGCGAATTCCACCTCGCCACGGCCGTCGCCTGACGGAAAACACAGACGCATCCGTTCAACGCTGTAACCGCCCTTTTCACGGTAATCGAGATGGGCAAGCGTCGCGTCCAGATCGGGCCCGCCAATATCGTAGGCCATGCCCCAGCAAATAGCATTTTGGCCGGGCAGCAACGTCACCACCCGGCCGGGCGCACCAGGCACGCCGCGATGGTCGGTCGATCCCTGCCAGAAACGGCGTACCCAGCCCTCGACATAAGCCGGCCGGCGATGGCGATACGGAAAATCCGGTCGCCACACCAGCGAGCCATAGCCGAAAATCCAGAATTCATCCGCCGATTTGCCGTCAGCCATGGTCAGAGTCTAACTCGATTATCGATGCCGAAAAACGCCGCAAAAAACGCCGCGAAAAAACGCCGCAAAAATCCTTGATGAAACGCCAGCCCGCGTAGTCGTTATCCGGCGAATTCGACAAGACGGCGTCTCCACCCCATGGTACGATTTAGGCAACAAAATTTGATCAACAGGATGTGTCATGAGAAAATCTGCAAGTATTGCAGCGCTATGCGCGCTGTGGATCGCCGGTGTTTCAACCAGCCCGGCAATCTGCCTGGCCGAGACAATAACCGTAATTCACGGCACGGTAACGGAAACATTCGACACAACTAAAGAGCCGGCTGGCGGTGTGCACCTCATCAGACTTGCCAGCAAGCCGCCGGCAACGATGACGCCCGTCGCGGAAATTCGGGCGACCCGACCGCAAGCGATGAACGAAACCTATGTCGCGGGCGATACGTTGTGGACGCGCAACACCCGCACCGGCCGGCTTACGGCCTGCTTTGTCGGAAGCTCCGGCAAAGTCGGCAAGAGCGTCATCCGCTGTACCGGTCCTGATGCGTTCGGGAGATAGGGTCCATGGCCGACCAGCCGCGTATCGCCCATCTGTCCGGTTCCAACGCGACAATCAGCAACAGCCCGCCGCTGGTAACCAGCAACAAGGCGCGGCTGAAGCACGGCCTGCCGCCTCTGACAAACCCCGATGGCGGCATGCCGCGCTTCGATGTGTTGCGCCCGCAGCGGCTGGCGGCGCCGGCCACTGTTTACGTGGAGCAGTTCAGCGCCCACCCGATGGAAGCCGACGCAGCCGAACTATATGGGCCACCTGACGGTTTTCTCGACGCCGAGGGCGTTGTCCACGCCACAAGGCAACATGTGCGTGACAAGCCGGTTTATCGCATCGATCTCAACCCCGAGGACGGGCTTTACCCCCTGCCCTACATGGCGCGGCAGGCCGATGGCAGCGCGTGGGACGACGATTGCGCCTATCCAGGGGCGCCGGCGGAAAAGTCCCGCCAGCCCTATTACCCGGACGGATCGCGCATATTCGAGGAAATCGACCGCTTCGGCATCGGCGAGAACGGAACTGGCAACATCGTGTCTTCGCGCGCCCATATGGATTATTTCCGTGTGCTGCCGTCAAGCGGCTACACCAAGGGGCTCGCCGCCGACCTGCGCACCGATGTGGGTGACGGCGATATTCCACCCGAAACACTGGGCCAGGATTTTTTCGTCTATCGGCCAACGCATTTGTCGGTCTCGCCACCGCGTCTGGCGCTGGCGCGCATTGCGAACGAGGTCCAGCGCATCCTCGATACCGGAAATTATCTGGGCGCCATCTGGACGCAAGGGTCGCCCCGCATCGAGGAGACGCTGTTCTGGCTCAATTTGCTGCTCGACACGACCCTGCCGGTCATTGGCAACGCGGCCCAGCGTCCGCATGGCGAGATCAGCAACGACGGGCCCAAGAACCTGGTGGATTCGGTCGAATACATCGCCTCGCGCGTATGGCAGGACGACCAGGGCCGGAACAAGGCCGGCATGGTGGTTATCCAGGAACAGCAGATCTTCGCCGCCCGTGAGGTGCAGAAGGGTGACGCCCGTCCGGGCGGCTATATCACGACAGGCGGCCACGGCGGGTTGCTCGGCGCCGTGCGCGGCCACGGCCTGCCGCCCATCCTGACCTATCTGCCCGGCGCCAAACATAGCTGGCTATCGGATGTCAATCGAACGCGGATTCCGAACAGCGTCCGGGGCGTTGTCGGCAGTTCGGCGATCGGCAGCGGGATCAGGCTTATCGACGTGGCGGTGAAGGACGGCGCCGGCAATCTGAATGAGGCCGCCGTGCCGCATGTGAGCATCGTGAAGGACGGCAACTACTCCGCCGAATCCGTCGACAGCGCCCCCGAACGCGAGGTCGATGTGCTCGCCCAGATCGAGGATAATCTACGTTACAACCCGTTGGCCGGTTTTGTCATCGAAGGACAATCGCCCTATGGATCGATGACCAACAAGGCGCGTGAACGGCTGCTCGCCCAGGCGGCCTATAGCGGTATGCCGGTAGTCCGCGTCGGACGCGGCAACAACGAAGGCTTCTCCGCCGGCGGTGGCTGTTTCATCGGCGGCAGCAACCTCACGTCGACCAAGGCACGGCTGATGCTGATCGCGTGTCTGCTGAAATTCGGCGCGCTCCCCCCCGCCGCCGATCCCGCGGACCCGACAGAGGCGGAAACCGCGGCCCTAAAAGCCAAGCTCACCAATTACCAGCTTGTGTTCGACACCCATTAGGCGAAGCGTTTCCAACTGGCCCTAAGCGCTCAAATAGAAGATAATCGGGCAAAATCACAGGAGGCTTTCGCTATGCACAATCCCAGCACAATACCCACCCTTCCCGCGGCCCGTAAATTTGTCGACGATATCCGCGCGCTCTATGCGCAGGGGCTCGACCAGGAGACGCTGTGGGCCGGCATCAAGGAGGCCATGGCGCCGCTGCTCGCCGACCCGGGGCTGAAGAAAAGTTCGAAGACCTGGCCCCTGACGGTGGAAGACGCGCCCAGGGTCAAGAATTTGCTGTTTTATGAGGATCCGGATTACGGATTTGTCTTCAACGCCACCGTGCGCAAGGCCCATTCAGTCACCAGCATCCACGATCATGGCGACATATGGACGCTGTACGGGATCATCGAGGGCAACGAGACCATGAACCGCTTCGACCGCGTCGATGACGGCCCGCGCGATGAGGGCCCCGCGACCCTGAAGCAGGTCGGCACGGGCAAGATCGGACCCGGTGATATAGACGCCGTGCCGCCCGGCAAGATCCATCAGGAACAAGGCGGTCCGACCAACAGCATGGCCTTTATCGTCCGCGCCCAGAAGGCCGGTACGTTCAAGCAGCACGGCTATAATGCGGAAACCGGCGAGGTCAAAGTCAATAACGGCCCGGCGCTGATCCCCTACGCGCTGGAACCGGCCTGAGCATCGGCGGCGCGGCGACGCGTCAACCCCGCACGCGATGCACCGCTGTCCGGGATCGGCGGCGAGGCGGAAGCCGGCGCCCTTCAGGACCGTTTTAGTCACGCCGCGGCATCACCGCGTCCAGCAGCCGATGTCTGCTTCCGGCCGAAGCGGAAGTCCGAGCCCCTATGGTGTAGGGCCGTTTATGAACATCCCGCTGGAATTTTAAAGAGACAATTTGAAGGATTCGGGCAGATTTTTTGTCATTGGTCGAT
>JAQBTY010000404.1 GCA_027624735.1 Pseudomonadota bacterium
GGGGGGGGGGGGGGGGGGGGGGGTTACTTGGCATCAACCTTGCCAAGCGTGTCTCAATGGGCTCGTTCTTCTACAAATGTAGGGTTAGAGCTTGTTTCAGCAGCCCCTCAGAATTTAAACCGGACAGTAGTGGGACAAGCCCGAGGATGACGGCGATGGGGGCGCGGGGCATGAGACGGAAATTTGCCGGACCGCCCCACTTGCGAAGCCGGGCGCGGCGGATCATGCTGCGGCCATGCACCTTCCGCGTCGTTTGTCCCCTACCCCATGACCCAACCATCCCCCGACACCGCGCCCGAGCGCTATCCCTGGCGGCTGCAACTGCCGATCTATGCCAGCGGGTTTTTCAACGGCAATGTCTATTTCCTGACCGGTATCCTGATGCCGCTCTGGGCGCTGAGCGTGGTTGGAGAAGACCAGGCCTTTCTCATCGGGGTGATCGTTGCGTCGCGCCAGTTTCTGCCGGTGTTGCTGGCGATCCACGGCGGCGCCCTGATGGACCGGCTCGGCGCGCGGCGGATCATGCTGGTGTTTGGCGCCCTCGGCGTTATCTCCAGCGCGGCGTTTCCGTTCTTCCCCTTCGTCGCCGCCATCATCGCTCTGCAGGCGCTCAGCGGGCTTGCCGAATCGCTCTGCTGGGTCGGCAGCCAGACATTGGTGGGAACGGCCTTAAAAGGCCATGCGACCTATACCGGGCGGCTGAGTTTCGCCCTTCGGCTCGGCGGCTTTCTCGGACCCTGGCTTAGCGGCCTCGCGTGGCATCAATTCGGCCCGGCCATCGGATTTTTCACCATAGCCGGCTGGGTCGCGCTGGGCTGGATCGCGGGTTGGCTGGTCCCCGTATGGGAAGAAAGGCGATCCCCTCTGGCTGGCTCGTTCCGCCTTGGCGAAATCATGCCGCGCTGGTCGGATTATGTGGCGACCTTCCGGATGATCGGCATCCCGGCGGTCGCCCTTGTTGTCGCGGTCACTTTCATGCGCCAGACCGGATCGGGCATGCAGCTGTCGTTCTACCCGATTTGGCTCAAACAGCTTGGCGTTACCGCCGCCGATATCGGCTTCATGGTCGGATGCAGCCATATTCTGTCCGCCAGCACCTCGCTGTCGGTCGGGACCGCGACACGCTGGATCGCGGGCCGCTGGCTCCTGGTCCTGACCATCGCCATCTCGATCGTGACGATCGCCATCACGCCGCTGCTCGGCGCCGACTTCATTGAATTACCGGGTGTCGGAAGGATCTATTTCATCCTGTTCGGGGTGATCTGCCTGCGCGGGCTGGCGCAGGGCTTCAACATGCCGTTGATGATGTCCATCGGCATGCAGGCCGTAGCATCTCATGAGCAGGGCAAGATCGTCGCGCTGCGGATCACCGTGAACCGGCTGACCTCGGCGATCATCCCGCTGATCATGGGCGCCATCGCGCAAGTATTCGGGATCGAAATCAGTTTCTACGTTATTGGCGCTATTGGCGTCATCGGGCTTACCATCGTTTCGATCTGGATGGTGCGGTCGCCGGCGTTTCGCGACAAAAACCAGGCTTAACAGCCCCCACCGGGTTGCGCTTGCCCGCGGCGTGGATCATTCTGCAGCCAACCACGAAAGCGCCTTTTATTTCCTTCCCAGCATGACCGAGCCCGCACCCGACGGCTACCCCATCGGCGTACAGACGGCCGTCTACAGCACCGCCTTTTTCAACGGCACGGTGCAATCCATGGCGTCTACCATTGTCGCCCTGCTCGTGGTCGCGCTGATCGACAAGAACCTCGCCTTTCTCATCGGGATAATCCTCTCCTCGCGCCAATTCCTGACCGTCACCATGTCGGTCTATGCGGGTTCGTTGATGGACAATTTCGGGACCAAACGCGTCATCATGGCCTTCGGTTTCGCCGGTGTCTTCGTATCCCTCGCCTATCCATCGCTGTCTGTAATTTTCGGCGTGGAAATGGGCGCCAGCCTGCAAAACCCCAGCGTGATGTTTGTACTGGCTATCATCCTGGTTCAGATGCTGTCGGGCTATGCCGAAGGAACCAGCTGGATCGGCAGCCAGACGCTGGTCGGACAACTTATGAAGGGCCATCCGGTCTATGCCGGGCGCATGACCTTCGTCGCCCGCATCGGCGGTTTCCTCGGTCCACCGGCCATCGGTTACGCCTGGGATTTCTGGGGCCCGTGGGGCGGTTTCGGTTTCCTCTCCATCTGGATCGCCGGCGGCATGGTGGCGGCGTATTTTCTGCCCGATACGCGGGCGGCAACCCAGGGCTCGCGCGATGAAGCCGAAGCGGCAAGGAACGACAATCCCGGAGCGTCCGGCGCCACGCCGAAGAAACAATCGAGCTATGGCCAGACGCTCCGCCTGCTGCTGATCCCGGCCGTGGCCATGGTGATCATGGTGACGGTCATGCGCCAGACCGGATCAGGCGTGCAGAGCTCTTTCTATGTGGTCTGGCTGGGTGAGCATGTGGGCGTCGACGGCAGCACCATCGGCTGGCTGATCGGCGCGGCCAACGGGGCCTCGGCCGCCGCGGCGCTGTTCACCGGGCCGCTGATGAAGCGCTATCCGGCGCACTGGCTGCTGATCCTCATGGTCACCGTGTCGGTGATCGCCATCGCCATCACGCCGCTGTTCGGAACCAATTTCTCAACCTTGCTGTTCATGGCGTTGCTTGGCGGCATCTGCGTACGCGGCTTCTCCCAGGGTATAAACTTGCCCCTGATGATGATCATCCTGTCGCGCAACGTGGCGCCGCACCTGCAGGGCCGCGTTACCGCGCTGCGCATCTCATTCAACCGTTTCGGCGGTCTGCTGGTGCCGCCCGGCATGGGCGCGCTAGCCGAGATGGAGGCCGTCGGCGGGCTGGCCAATGCCTTTTACATCGTCGGTATTGCAGGTGTTGTCGCCCTCGCCCTGCTGTCGCTCTGGGTGCTGTTTTCCCCGTCCTTCAGGAATACGGGCTAGTGCGAGGCGGGCGGGCTCAGACCCGCCCCTACGATCCCTGAATTAGTGTAGGGGCCGGTCTCAGACCGGCCCGCTATCGACAGATTACATTTAACCGGGCGATGCTCCGGAGCATTTTCCGTGCAGACCGGATCAGGCCGTTCCCTATTCGGCGGCGACCTTGTTCGCCTGCACGCGCGACCAGTAATAGGTCTCGCGGCGTTTGTGGTTACCCTCGAATTCCTCGGGAAAGTTATCGGGCACCGCACCAATCACGGTCTCATTGGCAAGGAGCGCGTCAGACCAGGCCTGAACCAGCGGAAACTCTTTCAGCAAGCCGGTCTCGAGAACTTTCTCCACCCGCGCAAAGCGCTGGAAGATTGGCCCATAAGCCGCATCCACCAGGCAAAGCTTATCGCCATTGAAATAGGGCCCGTCATTGCCTCTTTCCGTGGCCAACGCCCGTTCCAGGCGCGACAATGCCTTTTGAGCTTTCTCAAGCCCTTCTTCCACGGCCTCCCTGGTCTTTGAGTAACCAATCCCGTTGATTGCCGATGAGAAATCAGGGACGAAATCAGTCCAGGCTCGGTTGCGCGCCCGCTTGAAGGGATCGGCGGGATGGATCTTGGGCTCAACCATTTCGTCAAGAAATTCGGCGATCGCATTGGATTCAAACAGAATCTCGCCATCTACCTTGAGCACCGGTACCTTGCCGTGCGGTGAAATCTCCAGGAACCAGTCGGGCTTTTCACGAAGGTTTACGTAGGTAACGTCGAACTCGACATTTTTAGCGCGCATTAGGATCACGGCGCGCTGCACCCAGGGTCATGTAAAGGCGCTGATCAAATGGTATTTCGTCATGGGTCTACCATCGAATTTCGTGAGGAAATAGCTGCTGTTGTTGCGCAGTGGGTATGTGCGAGAACTC
>JAQBTY010000405.1 GCA_027624735.1 Pseudomonadota bacterium
GCGGTCGAACTGCATGCCTTCGACAACGTCGAGCTCGGTCGTGAGGCCCTTGGCTTCCTCGACCGTGATGACGCCTTCCTTGCCGACTCTCTGCATGGCGGCGGAGATCATGTTGCCGACCTCTATGTCGCCATTGGCGGAGATCGTGCCGACCTGGCCGATTTCCTCTTCCGACTTGACCTTCTTGGAGCGTGACACGAGATCGGCGACGACGGCGGCAACCGCGATGTCGATACCGCGCTTGAGATCCATCGGGTTCATGCCGGCGGCAACGGCCTTGCAGCCTTCGCGGACAATCGCCTGAGCCAGAACGGTGGCCGTGGTGGTGCCGTCGCCCGCTTCGTCGTTGGTGCGCGAAGCGACTTCACGGACCATCTGGGCGCCCATGTTTTCGAAATGATCTTCGAGGGTGATTTCCTTTGCGACCGTCACACCGTCCTTGGTGATGCGGGGCGCGCCGAAGGACTTGTCGAGGACGACGTTGCGGCCCTTGGGACCGAGTGTGACCTTGACCGCATTGGCCAGGATATCGACGCCCGCGAGCATCTTGTTCCGGGCTTCGGTGCTGAATTTAACTTCTTTGGATGCCATTTGTGCGGTTCCCTTATTCCACGATGCCCATGATGTCGGATTCCTTCATGATCAGGTAATCCTGGCCATCGAGTTTGACCTCGGTGCCGGACCACTTGCCATAAAGGACGCGATCACCCTTCTTCACGTCGGGCTTAATCAGTTTGCCGTCTTCGCCACGCGCGCCCGGGCCAGTGGAAATCACTTTGCCTTCCTGAGGTTTCTCTTGCGCCGTGTCGGGTATAATAACGCCACCCGCGGTCTTGGTTTCGGCGGCGAGCGCCTGAACAAGAACGCGGTCATGCAATGGCCTGAATGCAGATGCCATTTCAATCTCCCATCTAATTGAAAATAAAAGGGAAAAGCACTTTGTTAGCACTCCCCCCTCACGAGTGCCAAATATATAAGCATCCCGGCCGGCGGAGTCAACGGGACTCAGTTCGTTTATGGTAATTTTTTTGCCGGTGATTCTACCGGCGAGGTTTCGGCCCGTTTTTTTACCGCTCGGACGGCGCTGGTCTTGCCGTGCGGGCGGCACTGGCCTAAGAGGGCGCATCTTCATAAACGGATCGTCGGGATGATGCAAGACAACAGCGCCAGCGGGACAGCGACGGGAGCCGCACCGGCACCCATGATAGGCGGATGGCTGGTTCTGTGTTGTGTCATGGTCGCCGCGATGGTGGTGCTCGGGGGTGCGACACGGCTCACCGAAAGCGGTCTGTCGATTGTCGATTGGCGGCCGGTTTCAGGCATCTTACCGCCGCTCGACAACGCCGAGTGGCAGGCGCTGTTCGACGCCTACCGGCAAAGCCCCGAATTCAAGCGCGCCAATTTCTGGATGTCGCTGGACGATTTCAAGACCATCTTCTGGCTGGAATATCTGCACCGGCTATGGGGCCGCCTGATCGGGCTGGTCTTCCTGATCCCGTTTCTGTGGTTTTTCCTGCACGGCCGGATAAGCCGGGGATTCGCGGTGCGGCTCGGCGGGGTCTTCCTGCTGGGCGGTCTTCAGGGTCTGATGGGCTGGTACATGGTCAAAAGCGGGCTGGTGGACCAGCCGGCGGTGAGCCAGTACCGTCTCGCGGCGCATCTGGTGCTGGCCTTTATCATCTATGGCTGGCTGCTGTGGTTCGCCCTGCAATGTCTCCAGCCCGCGACGGCCGATCCCCCGCGGGCGGCGATAAAATTCCGCCGCCACGCAATCGTGCTGGCCGCCGGCGCGCTCCTGACCGTAATCGCCGGCGCCTTTGTCGCCGGGCTCGATGCCGGGCTTGCCTATAACACGTTTCCGAAGATGGACGGCCACTGGATTCCCGAGGGCGTAATGCGGCTGGACCCCTGGTGGATCAATTTTTTCGAGAATACCGCCACGGTGCAGTTCACCCACCGCACGCTGGGCATCAGTCTTCTGGTGCTGACGCTATGGCTGTGGCTGCGAATCCGCGCGGCAAAATTCGTCACCAGGGCGCGGCGCCTGGTCGAGCTTCTCACGGCCATCGTAACCGCGCAGGCGGCGCTCGGTGTCGCGACGCTGTTGTCGGAAGTGCCGATCGCGCTTGGCGTGGCGCACCAGGCCGGCGCGCTGGCATCCTTCACCGTCGCCATCTGGGTGGTTTATGAGCTGAGATCGCGGCCTTCGGCGGAGAGCGATACCCGGCGTCCGAACAAGGCCGCGCCGAGCAGGTAGCCGGTGGTGCAGATCAGCAGACCATAGACATTGATGCCGAGGTCGTCGGCATATTTGCCGTCGCCGATATTGATCCAGTCGGGAAAGACCGGTGTGCCGGTCGCCGCTTCCACCGTCTTGATCACCCCAAAGACGAGCCCGGGCCAGAAGGCGAGATGAAAACTGGCCGGCCCGGCCGAGGGCAAGAAGGACAGCAGGAAGATCGGCGCCAACCCCATCACCATGGTGCCGCTGATCGTCGTCGCCGCGATGACCGCCGGGCCCACCCCATCGCCCAGGTAAATGGAGAACAGGGGAAGATTACCCGCCAGCGCGATAAGAACCATGGTTCGCCGGCCGGTAACAAGCTGACGGTTATCCGGGTCACCGCCTTTGTTCGACCAGTCCACGGCGGTGAGTTTCGCGCTGCTGGCGAAGGTCGAATCGATGGTCGAGCCGGCGCTGGTGAGCATGATCGCGTTGAACACCAGCAGCATGGGCAAACCGAATGCCATGGGCACCGACACGGTCGCGGCGCCCGACAGGCCGGCGCTCCGCGCATAAAGCCCGACAGTGCTGAACAGAAGGATGAACCCACCGGCGATCAACCCGGCGACCAGGAACGCCTTCACCATGGATTTCGGCTCTGTCAGGAAAGCGCGGTCGGTCAGCACCGGATCATGGAACGGATAGCTCAGCACCTGGACCAGCGCCAGCCCCATAAAGGTAACGCCGGCGAGATGGGCGGCCGGCGGCACCTCCGGCAAGCCGGTTCGAGCCAGCGGCGGAAAGACGAAGATCATCACCGCGACCAGCAGCACGGCCGCCAGCAGCATCTGGCCCGCATCGGTCAGCAGAGAGGACCGCAGCCCGCCGCGCCACGCGTAAAACAGGGTGAAGGCGGTGATCAACCCCGCCGCGATCCAATAGTCGGAACTGCCCTCGGAACCGAAATAGCGCGCCGTTACCTTGGTGTTGGACCAGATCTCGTTGAACAGACGAATACCGATGGCGATCAGGAACAGCCGCGCGCACAGCGTGCCGTATTTGGACACCAGGAAACCGGACAGCGACATGTGCCCGCCCCGCGTGCGAATGAAATAGATGGTGACGGCGGCCACGGCGAATGAAAGATAATAGATCGCGTATCCGATACCGCCGGTGACGCCGAACGCCTGACTCAGGCTGGCAGCGTTGTCGATCGATTTGGCGAAAACCCAGGTAATCGCCGCGCTGAACACCAGGACCCAGAAGGCCGGTGCATAGCCGGCTTCATCGCCGCCGCGAAAAAACTGGGACGCTGTAACGCCGGCGGGGCTGAACCACCAAACGACGGCGCAATAGACCAGGAGCATGAGCCATGGCGCGGCAAACAAAGCGAGAGATTCAGCAGTCAACGGACGCTCTCCGACGTTGGGTTTCCTTAAACTGACCCAAATGTGCCCTCTTGATCCCGCAAATCCAAGACCGGAGTCCAATGAACTTTTCGAGAGGTCGCGATCTTGACCTGCTGACGGGTCGGCGCTATTTTTGGTTTTGCTCCGTGGTGATTTGAGCCCGACTGGCTTGCGGCCACGTTAAAAAAACCGCTAAAAAGGTCGGAGCCAGCCAAG
>JAQBTY010000406.1 GCA_027624735.1 Pseudomonadota bacterium
GAAAAGCCCGGATGCCCCATCAAAGTGACCGAATTAGGTCGGAATATGCTCTAGTATAAATACCAATTTAAATTGATGGCTGACCTTGCCGCCCCGATGGGATATTTTCAAACACATGAATATCCCTGGACTGGGTGCCTTGACGACTTAAACGGACGCAAGCACCTAAAAATTGAGGCGGGCAGCAATGGAATTTGGGATCCAGTTTTTCCCCAATGTCGGACCGGAAGAAAAAACGGCGGCCGCGTATTATGACGAGTGCCTGCGGCTTTGTGACGTCGTCGATGAGCTCGGTTACACGCATATCCGCACGGTCGAGCACTATTTTCACGTCTACGGGGGATACAGCCCGAACCCGATTGTTTTTCTGACCGCGGTTGCGCAACGGACGAAAAAGGCGCGTTTGATTACCGGCGCCGTGCTGCCGATCTTCAACCACCCCCTCAAAATTGCCGGTGAGATAAGCATGTTGGACGGTCTTTCCAACGGCCGGCTTGAGGTCGGCCTGGCGCGGGCCTTTTTACCACGGGAATTCAGGGCTTTTGGCAGGAGCCTGGATGAAAGCATTGCTCGTTTCGACGAAGGGGGGGATCAGATAAGGCGCCTCCTGGAAGAAGAAAATGTAACCTGTGACGGGCAGTTTCACAGCTTCAAGGATATTACGTCGATGCCGCGGCCGACCCAAAAACCACGGCCGCAATTCTGGACGGCGGCGTTGAGCACGCCGCAATCGTTTGAAAAAGCCGGCAAACGCGGCGACTGGCTGATGGCCATTCCCATCGCCGGCGGAAAGATGCAGGAGTTTCTGGGCATTTATCGCGACGCTTGGAAATCCGCGGGCCATCCCGGCCAGGGGCGCATCATGTTGGCTTTTTTCATGCTTTGCCATGAAGACAGGGAAGAAGCCATGCGGATCGCGCGCGAGCCGGTTGACCGATATTTTTCTTCGTTGGTCGATTCAGCCAGCGACTGGTCCAGCGGAGAAGCATCTGACGATTACAAGAACTATGACAAAATCATTGCTCAGCTTGCGCAGGAAAATCTGGATACCCAGATGCAAAAGAGTTCTGCCTGGGTGGGTAATCCGAGTGATTTGATCGAGATGATTCGCGACTATGACAGCGACGTCGGGGGAATCGATGACGCTTCCCTTCAGGTTAATTTTACGTCTGTTCCCTTTGAAGACGCCGCCGCGTCAATTCGGTTGTTTAGTGAGAAGGTAATGCCGCATTTCAGGTAAGCGGTTTCGAGACGGTCCGGGTTCATAGAGATTCAAACGAGCAGTGAAGGATGACGGGATGAAGGCGAGTTCGGGCGAGGTGTCGGTGCCGGGTCTGCTGCGTCTGGCGCGCAGCAACGCTGCAAACACGCGGTGCACCTATGCCGCGCTTGGCGAGGCTCTGGTAAACGGCGGTACAGCCGACGTTATGGTCACTGACTGGCAACGGTCGATTCTGTCTCAGATGCTTCGTCAGGTGGTGGGTGACATATATTCCTCATTGCGCTGGCTGGTTTTGGCCGAGATAGAGGATGAAGCCGATTCCGGTTGCGGCGGTGCGTGGTCGCCTATTGCGCCTGACAGCGAGGTGCGCCTGTTTTCGCTCATGTCGCGGTGCGGTTTGTTGACCGATATTGCGCTGATCGAGGCGATCACACACAGGCTTTACCAACACCAGCTCGAGCAGGCGACGCGGCCGCCAGACCGGAATCGCTGGACCAATGAGCCCTCGCTGGATGACCCGCACGACTTCTTCGGTCAGCTGCTCCCCGAATTTTCGCCCGTTAACCGCAGGATTGCGGCCTACGTCGTTGACCGCAGCCGGAGAACGGATCGATACGGCAATCCAGTATTGGTTCCCGGTGAAATTGAAGCGCGCCTTTACGAGCGGCTCCATTGGCGTGTGGCGGCGGCGTTGCGTCATATGCTTGCTGAACAGTCTGGCGAAAACCTCCACCTTCTGGACGCGCGAATAGAAACGGCTGCTGCCGAAACCATTCGTCATTCCTTGGCAATCTCGGCTGCTCCGACGAGTGCGGCCGAGGCCTCGCGGGCGCTGGAATCCGCGGGGCTTCTCAATATCGAAACCGTCCATCGTCTTCTTAAGGCGGGCGAAATATCCCTGTTTGAGGAATGTTTTGGCCGGCTTGCCGGCATTCGCCCGGTCCTATTGCGCCGCCTCATTTATGAAGCTGGCGGCCAATGTTTCGCGGTCCTTGCCCGGGCTCTCGATGTGGAGTTGGATCGGGCCTTGACCCTTTTCGCTCTTACGCGTTCGGGGATGACGCAACAATTTTGCGGTGGCAATGGCGGAAGCAGCCCGTTGCAAGCGATTTACGACACTGTTTCGGTTGAGGATGCTAACCTGGTCAGGGCGCACTGGATGCGACAACCCGACTTTGCGTGCGCTCTGTGGGAGGCAGAGACAAACCGGTCGGAAGACTTCAGGAAAGCGCTGCATTAATAACTTTTTAAGAATGAGCGGTTTTGTCTGGCAACGGCGTTTTCATACTTTAATGCTATGAGGTGCTGTTGTCAGAGTGCCGAGCATATTTATACAGGTATTAAAACATGACCGTCCTCGTTACCGGCGCCGCTGGATTTATTGGCTATCACGTGGCTGAAGCCCTATTGGCCCGTGGCGAACAGGTAATTGGCGTCGATAACGTCAACGATTACTACGACGTCCGGCTCAAGGAAGCGCGGCTGTCACGGTTAGCGGGACGAAACGGGTTCACTTTTCATCGGATAGATCTGGCGGATTATGACGCCATGAGCGCCCTGATGAAAGACGCTCCCGATGTCAGGCGTATTGTACATCTCGCCGCGCAGGCCGGTGTGCGGTACTCCATCGAAAACCCTTTCGCCTATGTTCAGGCCAATCTTGTCGGGCATATGACAGTTCTGGAAATAGCCCGGCATCAGCCGAATTTTGAGCATCTTGTCTATGCCAGCTCCAGTTCAGTCTATGGCGGCAATACCAAGCTCCCCTTCTCCGTCGACGATCCGACCGACACGCCAGTTTCGCTCTATGCAGCGACTAAGAAGGCGGATGAGCTGATGAGCCATAGCTACAGCCATCTGTATCGGATACCCCAGACCGGATTAAGGTTTTTTACCGTTTACGGCCCCTGGGGCCGGCCAGACATGGCGATGTACATATTCTGCAAGGCGATAGTGGCCGGTAAACCCATCCCGGTGTTCAACCACGGCGATATGCGGCGCGATTTTACCTATATCGATGATATCGTCAGCGGCATTCTTGCCTCGCTGGACAAGCCGCCGGTTGTCTCCGAGGGGGTAGCGCCCTGCCGGGTCTATAATATTGGCAATCACCGAAGCGAACCGCTGATGCGCATGATTGGGCTGATAGAAGAATCTTTGGGTAAGAAAGCCGAAATTGATTTTCAGCCAATGCAGCCCGGCGATGTAAAGGAATCGTTTGCCGATATCGATGCGATCAGCAGGGACACCGGCTTTGCACCGACGACGCCAATTGATATCGGTGTGCCCAAATTCGTCGAATGGTTTAAATCCTATGAGCGCGTATGATCTGGTGGCGCAACAGGTGGTATCGGCAAATATGATCCGCAACAACCGCGCCTGATCGGAATGGCGTTCATTGGGTGTTTTCAGGACAACACCGCATGCTGTTCTGCAAATGAGTTAACAGACTAGAGATCTCTCTTGCCAAAAATTTTGCCGATAGATAATCAAAGATTCAACGGCATTGCCTCCGCCGCCCCGAATACAACTTTATCGACTTCTTTTGCCCGATCGGGTGGGGAAGTAATTAACGATTAAGACTAATCCCCTAGTGTTGCGATTCCAACGCTTGTTTCCCACGGTT
>JAQBTY010000407.1 GCA_027624735.1 Pseudomonadota bacterium
ACCTGGGTGTCCATGGGCGATCAGGCGAGCGAAAGCCGCCACCGGCTGCTGGCCTCTTACCGGGTGGTCCAGACCCTCATGGAGGGGGCGCCCAATGCCATCTTCATGCACTGCCTGCCGGCCCATCGGGGCGAGGAAGTCTCCGCCGAGGTGCTCGACGGCCCGCAATCGGTGGTCTGGGACGAAGCTGAAAACCGCCTGCATGCGCAAAAAGGCATTCTCGTACATTGTATGGGCTGAGCCGATGAGCGAGCCTCCGCCGGATAATCTGGTCCAGCCGTTTCAGATCGAATCCATGGCGGCGCAGGGCCGTCTGGTTCGGCTTGGCGATGCCGTGCAGGCCGTTGTCACGGCCCATGATTATCCTGCCGACGTGGCGCGGGTGCTGGGCGAAGCGGAGGCCATCGCTGCGGTCATCGCCGGCACGCTGAAATTCGACGGTGTGATGACCTTTCAGGTCAAGGGCGATGGGCCGGTCAACATGCTGGTGGTCGATGTGAGCAGCGACGGCGCCCTGCGAGGCTATGCCCAGTTCAGCGAAGAAAAACTGGCGGCGACGTCAGCCGGGACAGGCGCCATAGCGGGTCCGCAGCAGGACGTGCCGCGTCTTTTCGGCAGTGGCTATCTGGTGCTGACCGTCGATCAGGGGCCGGATACCCAGCGTTATCAGGGGATAGTGCCCCTGAAAGGCGCTACCCTGACGGATTGCGCCCACACTTATTTCCGTCAATCCGTGCAGCTTGAAGCGGTGCTCAAGGTCGCCGTGGACCGGGTCGCGGATGCGGATGGCGTGCTCCGCTGGCGTGCCGGCGCGTTGATCCTGCAAAAGCTCGAACAGCGCGGCATACAGCAGCAATCCGGCGACGATCAGGATCTGGATTCCGACGATTCGTGGCGCCGCGCCGTCGCCTTGTTGGGAAGCTGTACCTCGGCGGAATTGCTTGATCCGTCGTTGCATCCCAACGATCTCTTGTACAGGCTGTTCAACGAAGACGGCGTCCGCGCGTTCGATCCGTCACCGCTCGCCATGCGCTGCCGCTGTTCCCGCGACCGCGTCGAAAACGTCTTGCGGTCGTTCCCGCGCACAGAAATCACCGACATGAAAATCGGCGACGATGTCGTCGTCACCTGCGAATTCTGCAACGAAAGCTATATATTCGGCCCGGTCGAGATTGATGCGATGTATGAGGGGGACGAGGCGTAGGTCGATTTTTTTTCCACCAGGGGATCAATGTCCGGGACCCTTGATATCACGAAATTGGGGTTTTACCAAGGCGTACCTATATGAGAAAAAAGTCCATGGGTCGGACTATATTTTCGTCTACGGTGTTTGATTCCTTGAACTGTGACAATGAGGGAATGGGATGGTCGTAAAATCAATCTGGATTGTTGCGCTTGGCGTGATGTTAACCTCCGTGGCGTCGGGGGTCTGGGCGATGGACAGTGCAACGCCCGACCCAGCGGCGCCGCCCGGCGAATATGAGCTGGGCGTAAAGGCTGTGCGGGCCGGCAGCTATGCGGCCGCCCTGCCGTTGCTTGAAAAGGTGGTGGCCAAGAACGCCGACAATGCGGATGCCTGGAATTTCATCGGCTATAGCCATCGCAAGCTCAAGCGGTTTGATCAGGCTTTGGTTGCCTATCAGAAAGCCCTGGCGATCAAGCCCGACCATCGTGGCGCCAACGAATATATGGGCGAGTTGTACCTGGAGACCGGGAAGCCGGCAAAAGCGAAGGAGCGGCTTAAAGTACTCGATTCAGCCTGTTTCTTCGGCTGCGAGGAATATGACGAGTTAAAGGCTGCCATCGCCGCCTATGAAGCCAAGAATAAATGATCGCGGCGGGATGCCGACTGGCGCAGGGCGTGCCGGTTGGGTTGGGCCGCTCTACTGGACCAGCATGTTCCGGAATACAACCTTTTTTACTTCTACGGGGCTGATGACTTTATTGATCTCGGCGCGCAGTTCCTCGCGCAACCTGTCAAGCCCGCCGTTCGCCCGAAAATCATCTAATCGCAGCTCACGAATATAGACATAAAATTTGTCGATAATGCGGGGACTCATGTTTCTGAGGATGAGCTTATCGGTTTCCGCGGCGCCTTCCAGGCTGGCTCTAAGTTTGATAAAGCTTGGTTTGGATCCCATGCTGTTCAAATTCACCATAATATCGGGTAGATCGTAGTAAAAGCTGTTTTCCCGATTGGGTTCGACAACAGCCGCGGCCTGAACCGTCTTTTCTGCTTTAGGGTTCAGAATTCCGGAAAAATAAACGCCAGCGCCGCCCCCGCCGAGAAGCAATATCGGCAAAAGGATAAGCAATATTTTTTTCTTGCCGCCACCCCGGTCGCCATGACCGTCGAAATTGTCGCCATCATCGTCCTCGCGCCTGAGTTCGTTGGCCGCCACGTTGAGTAGATCGTCCCGGTCCTCATCGCTCATGGCATCGCTCGCGACAGCTGAAGCGTGTCCCAGAATTTATCTCGTCGGATCATGCCGGGAGTGGCGCCTGGTTTGCTGAGGTTCCAGAATTTTTCTGCTTCCGGCGTTCTCGAATGTTGCGCGGCGGCCCGCTGTTCCGGCGTCGTCGATCCGGGCCGAAATAGTTTTTCGACCGGATAAACGGACGGGGGTTGTCGATAATGGCGGCGATGCGCTGGTATATTGATTTTGCCGAAATGGGTTTGGCCAGGAACTCGTTTATTCCGGCATCCCGGGCTTCGGTAATGCGACGATACTCGGTATATCCCGACAGCATGATGATGGGTACATACGGGTTAGGACTATCCTTGGCGGTCCGCACCAGTCTGACGAAATCCAGCCCGTCCAGCGGCTCCATGTGCCAGTCAACGATAATCACGTCGGCTGAAAAATGCCTGAGTTCCTGAAACGCCATGGCCGCGTCATTCGCCTGACACGTGTTTTTCACACCAAGCGCGTGCAAAATCTCGACAACGAGATTGGCCATGTGCTTGTTGTCGTCGATGACCAGAATGTTGAGGTTGTCCAGGACGTATCGCGCGTTCTGGTCCGCCATTTCGAAAGAGCCCTTCCGGTGTTATATTCTAGGGCGCGCCCGGCACAGGTTCCCGATAGAGCCTTTATGCCGTCCTGACGCGCTGCTCAGACCGCCAGGTCACCTAAAAAGACCTTTATTCCTAAATACCCGGTTAATGCCGCCGAATTGTTTCCACAGCGCGGCAATACTGGGTGCAAAAACACCCCCTGAACTTGCCAGGCGTGTGTCGAAACAGAATACTTGGGGGAAAACGTGGGGAAAAAGGGTTTTTCGCCGCTGAGAGGGCGAAAGGCGGGGCGGTCGGAGACCACCCCGCAATCGGATCAGTTAGTGACGACCAGATTTTCGGCGGCCATCTTGCCGTCGCGTCCCGCAACCAGCTCGAACTCGACCTTCTGGCCTTCGTTGAGACCGGACAGGCCGGCGCGTTCAACCGCACTGATATGCACGAACGCGTCCTTGGAGCCGTCCTCGGGCTCGATGAAACCAAAACCCTTGGCAGGGTTGAACCATTTAACGGTACCTGTAGCCATGATATTTCCTTTCACGACATAGTAATTGGCGCAGCACCCACTGTGTTGCGCCTGATTTAACGTTCACAATGTCGGGGTAGTAACCTGGCTAACCGCCGGGGCGGGTAATCACGGGAGCAACAACGACGTAGTAACGTGGTGCGACCATACACGCCAGGGATTAATATTCAATAAATTTCTATTATCGGATATGGCCTTCCCTCTGTAATATCGTAATTGCTCACCCCGGTAGAGCTACGCTGTCATAAATATGGAGTTTCCGTCAAGCGTGGCGCGG
>JAQBTY010000408.1 GCA_027624735.1 Pseudomonadota bacterium
GAAACGGCGTTGGTGGGGTCTTGCGTTTTGAGCGCCTCGACCACCGATCTGGCGATCGCCATGGCGTTGGTGGGTGACAACCAGACATGCGGGTCGATCAGCGTGTCGGACAGACCGCGTGGCGCTTCATGGTCGTGGTCATGTTTTTCCCAGGACTGCCCTGTGCGGCGCGCGAGGCGCTTTATCGGTTCCAGATCCAGCAGGGTAATGATGGTGGATTTTTTGCCGATCGCGGCCACGGGCTTCGCCAGAAAAGTTTCCAGCGTCGGGCCGACCCAGACCACAAGGGTCGCCGCACGCAGGCGCTTCAAATCCGAAGGCCGCAAGGCGGCATTGTGGGGCGACCGGCCGCCGCGCAGCATCAGATGGGGCGCGCCCGTATTGCCCATGATTGCCGCGACGAGCGAATGAATCGGCGGCAGCGAGACCACCACGGACGGCGATGCCGCCCTTGCCGGTCCGGTCGATATCGCCATGGCAAGGGGAAGCGCGGCGATGGTTGCCGCCCTTCGTAATCGGGCAAGGCGCATGGATAATGTTCCCTGATTTCGGCATGCTGTTGCGTTTTCGAGTTATGATATAATATAACATTACCTGATCGCCAACAGTTGACAGCTATCGGCGTAAATTTCATTTACCGGAATGGGAAGCTCCATGGCGGACGGCAATATTCTGGCGCCTTTTCAGCCCAAAAATCATGACCACGCAAAATGCGTGGCCGAAGCCATCGCCATTGCCGAAATTCGCTGCGCCCGCGACGGGCGTAGCTTTACGCCGTTGCGCCGGCGGGTGCTGGAGCTGGTGTGGTCGAGCCACGGGCCGGTCGGCGCCTATGGCTTGCTTGACGCGCTGCGGGCGGAACGGCGGGGCGCCGCGCCGCCGACCATCTATCGGGCGCTCGATTTCCTGATGGGAAACGGCCTCATCCACCGCATCGAATCCCTGAACGCCTATGTCGGCTGCGGCAGCCCGGACAATCACCCGGAACAGCACCATGGCGGCCAGTTTCTGATTTGCGGTGATTGCGGGTCCGTGGCGGAGCTCGATGACCCGGCGATCGCGCGGACCATTTCGACACGGGCGAAAGCGCTGGGGTTCCATGTCGAGAGCCAGACCATCGAGGTGACCGGCCTCTGTCCGCGCTGCGCCGGGACCGCCGAAAGCGGGGCGCGCCATGCCCCGTGACCGCGACGAGGCGTTTCTGATTGCCGGCGCCGGGCTGACCGTCAGGCTCGGCGGTCAGGCCATTATCAATAATGTCGACATCGCCGTGGGCACCGGCGAAATTGTGGTCCTGATCGGTCCCAACGGATCGGGCAAGACGACGCTGGTCCGCACCCTGCTGGGTCTGGTCGAGGCTGAAAAAGGATCGATAACCCGAAAGGACCGGCTGGTTATCGGCTATGTGCCGCAACATCTCCAGATCGACCCGACCCTGCCGCTGACGGTGGGGCGGTTCTTGATGCTGGGCACGCGCGCCTCGGCCAAGGATCTGGACGCCGCGCTGCGCGAGGTCGGGGTCGCCCAGGTTCTCCATAGTCCGGTCCAGTCGCTTTCGGGCGGGCAGATGCGCCGCGTGCTGCTGGCGCGCGCCCTGTTGCGCGATCCGGATCTGCTGGTGCTGGATGAACCGGCCGCCGGTGTGGATGTGGCCGGACAGGCGGCGCTGTATGATCTTATCCGGACGATCCGCGACAAGCGCGGCTGCGGCGTGCTGCTGATTTCGCATAATCTGCATCTGGTCATGGCGGCGGCCGACCGGGTGGTCTGTCTCAACCATCATGTTTGCTGCGAAGGCAAGCCGGCGCTGGTCAGCCGCAACCCGGCCTATCTCGATCTGTTCGGCGCGGACGCCGCGCGTGCGTTCGCCATCTATACCCATGATCACGATCATGACCATGATCTGGCGGGTGAACCCGTGGCGCCGCAGGCGGATCACGATCATTCAGACGATGGCGCCCACCATGGATGAATTTCTCGTCCTGTCGCTGATCGCCGGGATCGGGGTGGCCCTTGTCGCCGGCCCGCTGGGGTGTTTCGTGGTGTGGCGGCGCATGTCCTATTTCGGCGCGACCCTGTCCCATTCGGCGCTGCTCGGCGTGGCGCTGGGCATCCTGCTCGACATGAACGCCATGGCGGGGATCATCGCGGTCTGTCTCGGGGTCGCGCTTGTTCTCACCACGCTCGAACGCGACCGGCGCTTCGCCGCCGACACCATTCTCGGTATTCTGGCCCATGGCGCGCTGGCGCTGGGTCTCGTGGTCATCTCCTTCATGGAGACGGCGCGGCTCGATCTGATGGGCTATCTGTTCGGCGATATCCTGTCGGTGACGGTACAGGATCTTACCTGGATCTATGGCGGCGGCCTGATCTGCCTCGCCATGCTGTGGCTGCTGTGGAAACCGCTGCTCATCATGGCGGTGCAGGAGGATCTGGCCCAGGTCGAAGGCGTCCCCGTCGCCCGCACGCGGCTGCTGTTCATGGTGACCATCGCCTTCGTCATCGCGGTGGCCATGAAGGTGGTGGGCGTGTTGCTGATCGTTTCCATGCTGATTATCCCGGCCGCCATCGCGCGCCGCTTCGCCGCCACGCCCGAGCAGATGGCGGTGATGGCGGCCCTGGCCGGGTGCCTGTCCGTGGCGGGCGGCCTGTTCGCGTCGGCGACCCTCGATACCCCGGCCGGACCCTCCATCGTGGTGGTGGCGACGGGGTTGTTTTTCCTCACCCTGTGGCCGGGAAGCCGGGCGGCGCAGGGGCTGTAATCGGCAATGACGGACGCGCCGAGGCTGTGAGCCTGTGGTTGGGTGTATAGCTTCGATTTTTAGAGTTTTCAGGTTAGAGTTTTGGCCAACGCAATCTTTGTCGGGATAAGATGTTTAACTCCAAAACTCTTTTCGTACTGGGTGCAGGGGCAAGTAAGGAAGTTGGTTTGCCCACTGGCGAGGAATTAAAAAACCAGATCGCCTCTAAATTAAATTTTACCTTGGATACCGCCTTCGGAATTGATCACGAAAATCCGATCACTGAGGCTTTTGCTTGGAAAGCTCAAAAATCACAGGTTGCCCAGAGGAATATCAAATCATATTTCGAAGCCGCAAATCATATCGCCCGGGCAATGCCAATTGAGCCTTCAATCGATCAATTCATCGATAATCATAGGGGCAATAATTTTATAGAATTCTGTGGAAAATTAGCGATCGTCGACAGTATTTTAGAGGCTGAGAGAAATAGCGAAATTTACGTAAATTATGATGAATCAGAATACACACCAGAATATGGAAATATAAAAAATTCCTGGTATAATAAAATTATTCAAATACTTTGTACTGACTGTCACATTGATAAAATAGAAGAAATATTTACAAACGTATCATTTATAGTATTTAATTATGATAGATGTTTGGAGCATATTTTATATCATGCGCTGCAATCGAAGTATGGTATTAGCGACGGCCATGCTGCTGACGTCCTGGCGAAACTCACGATAATTCACCCGTACGGGTCTGTCGGAAAACTTGCTTGGCAATTCGATGAATCGCCAATCCGTTATGGAGAAAAGGCGACTCCAAATGGCTTGGTGGCGCTTACAGACGAAATCAAAACTTTCACGGAGCGAGTGGAAGATCAGGAGTCTATCGATGAAATGAAAGACTTGGTATTCCAAGCTAAAAATATCGTGTTTCTTGGTTTTGCATTTCATTCCCAGAATATTCAACTGATGCAACCAGATCCGTCGCAGGATGCTAACCCGAATTATTCACGGTGTGGCGTTTAATGGTTGGTGAGCATGGATTACCTGTTGAGATTCTGTATGATTT
>JAQBTY010000409.1 GCA_027624735.1 Pseudomonadota bacterium
TCAACAACGGGGAATGCCCAAGCTTAAATTCTCAAACCGGCTGTCTCATTATCGTTGACACGTTCCGTGGCGACCCGGCGATGTTGCTGCGTTTGCTAATTCTTTCGTCCAGCCCGTACGATCCGGCCACGATCTTTTTGCGCTATCGATCCGCCGACTGCGTCAGCTCAAGGACGACCTCGAGGACGCCGACTTTCGAGTTAGGGAAGGGCTTCCAACTGCGGGAGATGAGGATCGGCTTCAAGAATGGTTAGCGCGTTACTTCCATGAACGATCTTCGGACCGATACATCGTCCACCGAGAGACACTCGTAGCCTATGGAAAAAAGCCTGATCTCAGGCTCGAAACACCGTCATATCCACCCACCAGCATTGAAGTAAAATGGGCAGACGACTGGTCGTACAATCAGTTGTCAGAAGCTCTTTCCGATCAGCTTGTTGGTCGTTACATGCGAGCACGTCTTTCTCGACATGGGGTGCTACTCCTTGGATGGAGAGGAAAAAAGAACCGGTGGCAAGCCCCTAATAAAACTTGGATAGCATTTCCGAAACTCGTTATCCGACTAAATGAAGAAACGGCAGACATTCTTGAAAAACGATGGGACATAGACGGTTTGGCCGTTATCGGTGTTAGCTTTAAAAGTTGAACCACATAGCATGGGTTGTCCTCCTTAGAGCCCTCCCGGACCGCTTCACCGGCTAGGCGACGCGGCTACCCCCCCGCCGTCGCGTAGCTCATGTTGTCCCGCGTCGCCCAGCCCGTGAACCGGTCTTCCATCTTGGCGAAGATGGCGTACATGCCGATGGCCATCACGGCGATGACAATCAGGCCGGCGAACATCAGCGGCGTGTTGTAGTTGGAGCTCGCCACCAGCATCAGATTGCCGATACCGTTGCCGCCGGCGACCGTCTCGGCGATCACCGCGCCGACGAAGGCCAGCGTGATGGCGATCTTGAGGGAGGCGAACAGATAGGGCAGCGAGCGCGGCAGGCCGATCTTGAAGAGGATGGCTTTTTCGCGGGCGCCGAGCGCGCGCAGCACGTCCTTGAGCTCGGGCTCGATGGTGGCCAGCGCCACCGCCATGTTCACCACGATGGGGAAGAAACACAGGATGAACGCGGTTATGGTCGCGGTGATCAGGCCGGGTCCCCACCAGATCACCATGATCGGCACGATGGCGACCTTGGGGATCGAGTTGAACGCCACCATGACCGGGTAACACGCCGAATAGACCGGCCGCCACAGCCCGATGGCGACCCCCATGGCGACGCCGAACACCACGGCGATGGCGAAACCCAGCAGGGTCGCGATCAGGGTCGGCTGCAAATTCACCCAGAGCCCGTAGCGGTATTTATAGATCGCGTAAAAGGTCTCGTGCGCCGACGGCAATTCGATACGCGGGATATCGAAGATTACCACGTAGGCTTCCCACAGGATGATCAGCACAAGGGTGAGCAGCCAGGGCGACAGGCGGTCGAATGTTTTTCCACGAAAAAAATCCATCATCATCTCTACCCCTCCGACCGCGCGACATTGATGTGATGGCGCAAATCATGGATGAGCTCGACCACGTCCTGGCCATACATGTCGTCGAGCTTGCGCGGCCGGGGCGCGTCGATTTTCCGCGTCTGAATGACCCGGCCCGGCCGGGCGCTCATCACATAGACGGTGTCGGCGAGATAGACCGCTTCGCGCAGATCATGGGTGACCAGCATCACCGTGCATTTGCGTTTCAAACAGAGTTCCTGCAGCACGTCCCACAGCTCTTCGCGGGTGAAGGCATCGAGCGCGCCGAACGGCTCATCCAGCAGCAGCAAATCGGGTTCGTGAACCAGGGCGCGGCAGAGCTGGGCGCGCTGCTGCATGCCGCCCGACAGTTGCCACGGCGCGCGGTCGCCGAAACCGGCGAGCCCGACGGTCTCCAGCAGATCGTCGGCCATGGCTTCGTACTTGGCCCGGTCGGATTTGAAGTTCGTCCGGTGCGGCTCGACGATTTCGAGCGGCAGCAGCACGTTGTCGCGCGTGCTGCGCCACGGCAGCAGGGTCGCGTTCTGGAACGCCATGCCGACGATCTTGAGCGGTTTGGTGACTTCCTGACCGGCGACCACGACCTTGCCCTTGTTGGCGCGGATCAGCCCGGCGACCACCTTCAGCAAAGTCGATTTGCCGCAGCCGCTGGGTCCCACCAGGGCGATGAACTCACCCTTGTCCATCTTCAAAGACGTGTCCGACAGCGCCAGCGTCCCGTCCCCGACCTCGTCGCCATCGCTGTTGCGATAGACCAGATCGATATGCTCGATGTCGATAAAGCTCATGAATACTCAGGCGGGGTGCGCCAGGCACGCCCCGCTCCTTTGCTTTGCCTCGTTGGTGTCCGATCTAATGTCGAGAAGAGCCTTTATTGCGCGCCGGACGGCGCACTGTCCCCCCACCCGGGACCCATCGAAGTAATACTTCGATTGGAACCCGCTCCCTCCCCCACAAGGGGGGAGGAATTTAAAATCCCGAGGTGGCAAAATCCATCCCCTCCCCCTCGAGGGGGGAGGGTTAGGGTGGGGGTGACGTGGCGCAGTTCCTGCAAGTCATGTCTCGTAAGGCTAAATCGTCCCAAACTACTTATGAATATAGCGCTGGGCCTGCGGCGGCAGGAACGAGCGGTCGAACATATCTTCGGCCTTGGGCGCCTTCTTCAGACCATAGGCATCGGCCGCCTGCCCGATCGAGCGCTGCAGCCGCGCCATATCCACGTCGCCATAGCCGTTCTTCCTGACCCAGGGCGTGAGAATGCAGCACGAAACGCCAAGACGCAGGCGGTCTGCTTCCACCGCATCGTCCACCAGCGGCTGGAACTTCTTGACCGCGTCGATGGCGAGTTTGGGGTGCAGCACCGTGTCGCGCGCCGCCTTGATGGTGGCCCGGATAAAGCCGCGAATGGCCTCGGGATGCTCCTTGGCGAAGGCCGGCGACACCGCGATGCCGTTGGCATAGGATTCCATCCCGTAATTGCCATAGAGGAAGCAGCGGACATCCTTTTCCTTGTACCCGGCAGCCTTGACCGCCAGCACGGTGGAGAAGATATGGCCGGAGATGGCATCGACCTCGCCGCGCAGCAGCATGGCCTCACGCAGGCGGGGATCCATGTTGATCTTCTTGACCGAATCGGGATCGATGCCGATCGACTTGGCAAAGGCCGGGAACAGCTGATAGCTGGCGTCGAAAACCGGTGCGCCGAGACTCTTGCCGGCCAGCATCTGCGGGGTTTTTATGGACGATTTTGACAGGACGCAGATCGAAAACGGCGGTTGCTCATAGAGCATCATCACCGTCTTGATGGGCCGGTCGGGATTTTTCGCGTTGTACTTGATGATGGCGTTGATATCCGCCCAACCGAGATCGTGCGTGCCCGAGACCAGCTTGCGGACCGCGTCGGCGGAACCCTTGCCGGCATCGATCGACACGTCCAGGCCTTCCTTGGCGAAGTAGCCCTGGTATTTGGCGATGAAGGACGGCCCATGGGTCGATTGCGGCACCCAGTCCAGCGTCAGCCGGACCTTGGTCGCGGCGATGGAAGTTGCCGACCCGGCAAGCAGCGCCAGGGCGGCGCCGGTAACAAGCAGTCTTTTCATCATGTAGGTTGTCCCCCGTGAAGTTTGTTATGACCGTCCCAACTGTACAAGAAGCCACAGTAAGGCCAAGTCCGCGATTGATAAAGCGTACAACGGAAATTAGTTATACCCCGACTCATTGAGAAAGCGAAATTAACGCTTGCTGGGCCCATTGAAAAGGATTCTTGTTG
>JAQBTY010000410.1 GCA_027624735.1 Pseudomonadota bacterium
AGACCCTATGCCGGCGGTCTGATCACCACGACACCATGCCGGCTGTCCCTGACTATTTTCATTCTGGCGATGCTATCGACGGTGACCTTCGATGGTTTCAAGGAGACGCCGTTTTGGAGCGATCTTCTGCAATCGATTGCCTTGGCGCCGTTCTTCCACCCCTTGATCCGGCTGATCCATGATATCGGATTCGATTATTTTGTCGTCCTGGAATCCATCGTTCTCATCCTGTTTCCGGTGGTGTTTGTCGTCGTCTATATGGGCTTTGCCTGGATGACAAAATGGATGTCCGGCTGCCGACAATCCGTTACGGAAATTGCCGGGCTTTTCATCTACTCACTGGTGCCCATCGCCATCGCCTATCATCTGGCGCACTATCTTTCCTACCTGATAACCGCCGGACAGCTCATCATCCCGCTGGTCTCCGATCCCTTCGGGGTCGGCTGGAATCTATTCGGTACGGCAGCGTATGAAACCAACATAGCAATTATCGGCGCCAAATTCGTCTGGTACACCGCCGTGATCGCCATCGTCGCGGGGCATGTTTTCGCCGTCGCCGTTTCGCATTTCATTGCGTTGCGAGTATTCGAACCGACCCGCGTTGCCCTCCGAAGCCAATATCCCCTTCTGGTCCTGATGGTTAGCTACACCATGGTGAGCCTCTGGATTCTCTCGCAACCGATCGTGGGGAGCCCTAGCCTAAGCACGCTGAGTGCGCGCTCCGATACGGTGACAATGGCGCCCTTCGAATTTCGCGAATGGTGTGTGAAGCTGGCGGAAAAGCAGAAGATCACGGTTGAATTTCAATCCGACCAGCCGATCCAGTACGACATCCATTATCACGATGGATTTGTCATCCGCTTCCCGGTCAAGATGGGGGATGTCAAAAAACATGCCGGTCATTTCGTCGCCCGGAGCGACCGGGCGTATTGCCTGATGTGGTTTAACCAGAACCTCAAGGAAACGTCGCTGCGCTATCGCGTCATCGGGCCATAGAGGGATATGGATATTTACGGCCTATTGCGTCTTGCGTTTCCTGAAATCCGCGATCCAGTCTCGAGCGCGACTTTCCGCTTCAGTGACTTGCGCTGCGGTCATTTTCTTCGTGACGTATTTTAGATACCGCGCCGCCCGGGAACTCCCAAAATTACTGGCGAGGGTCAACCATTTGTAGGCCTCTACATTATCCTTCGGTACGCTATGGCCATTGGCATATAGCATGCCCAGATTGTCGAGGGAGGGTGCATAGCCTTGTGACGCAGCATCGAGATACCAGACAAGCGCCTTACCTATACTGGGCGGAACGCCCTTGCCATAACGGTACATGAAGGCAAGATCGGTCTTGGCAGCCGCGGACCCTTGCGCAGCCGCCTTTTGGAACCAAGTCAAGGCCTCGGCCCAATTCTGCTTTACCCCTTTGCCAGCGAAATACAGGCTCCCAAGGGCATATTGTGACTCGACCAGCCCCTGCTCCGAGGCCAGGCGAAACCATTGTGCGGCCTGCGCGTAATCGCGCTTCACGCCGCGGCCATGGCGGTACATCAGGCCCAGATCGTACTGCGCCTGAACATTCCCCTTCGCGGCGAGCGGGCGCCATTCCTTTAGCGCGGCCGCGTAATTACCACTGGCGGCGGCCTTCAGTCCGGCCTGATAATCCTGCGCCGCACCGCTGGCCGGTAGCAACAGCGCCCAGGCGAGTATCCCAAAAGCTATCCGTCGCATTCCTGCTTCCGTCATGTCGGTCCTGGTTTCGGCCAGTTTTGCATCGGCATGGAAAAATTTTCAAGCATGACCGCCGCAATCGGCCAGGGCAAACACCTCGCCCTTACTTTCGAGCCATCCCGATAACTTTGCGCAGTCCGCGGAAGGCCAGCAACACGGCGAAGCCCCCCGCCGCCCCGATTAGGGCTATGAACGCACCCTCAATGGGGCCTCCTTGCGGGAAACCGAAGCTCAAATCCACCCGACCTGCACTATCGAGATAGCTAGCTGCCATCATACCCGCCAGAACCGCGATAATTATTGAACGAATTTCCGGTCGCATCGTTGATCTTACCAACGCGTCACGTATGCCAAATTCATCATGATGCAGTATTTAGCTAAAGGCACCCGGACGCGAGTTTTTAAATCAGCCAGGAAACGCGATTACGATTTCACCTGTTAAACACGGAAGAAGTCGTGGTCGCGACCGTTTTAAGTCCCCGAGAGCACCGAGAAAAACGTTTTTCTCAGCATAAGGGTGTTATCCGATTCAAACATCATGATGGCGACAAACACCAGAACGGCCGCTGGCGGCAGCATGATGGCATACACCAGTGCCAAACGTTCCCACCTCATATGCATGAAAAATGCGACAATAAGCCCGGCTTTCAGCATCATGAACACCAGGATCAAAGTCCATCTGAGATAACTCTGGACGTGAAAATAGTCGACCGCGTAAGAGCATGCGCTAAGAACAAACAGCCAACCCCAGATCTTAATATAGACGCCAAGCGGATGTTGCTGACCTTCTACGTGTGTATTTCCGTCTGCCATGTGTACGCCCTACCAAAGATAGAAGAATGCGAAGATGAATACCCAAACCAGATCGACGAAATGCCAATATAGACCCATGGTCTCGACATCTTCGTATTTGCCTTTTTTACTGGTGAAGAAACCGCGTTTCCCGGTGTCATAATCACCCCGCCACACTTTCCTGGCCATGAGAATCAAGAACAGCACGCCAACGGACACATGGAACCCATGGAAACCTGTGACCATGAAGAATACCGCGCCGAACTGAGGGGCTCCCATGGAATTACCCCACGGACGGATACCTTCGTCCACGATCAATTTGGTCCACTCAAAGGCCTGCAGCCCAACAAAGGAAGCGCCGAACAGCGCGGTGACGATCAAGAGCAACGCCGTCTTCTTGCGATCCTTACGATAACCGTAATTGACCGCCAAGACCATCGTCCCGCTACTGGTGATCAGGATGAAGGTCATAATGGCGATCAAAACCATGGGAATTGGATCACCGCCAAAGGACAGAGCGAAGATCTCCGTTGCGGGTGGCCACGCTACTGTCGAGGACATCCGCACGGTCATGTAAGACAGCAGAAAACAACTAAATATGAAGGTATCACTGAGGAGGAATACCCACATCATGGCTTTGCCCCAGGGAACATTCTTGAATGTTCTCTGATCGGACGACCAATCTGAAACAAATCCGCTCATATTATTGGGCTGGGCGGAATGTCCCCCTGTATCTGTCAGCGTAGTCTCTGCCATTTGCTCAAAGCCCTAATTTACGTGAACAACAGTAAAATGAAAAATACCAACCAAACGATAAGCAGGTAGTGCCAATAGGTGGCGCACAGTTCCATGCTTTCGCGGAGCCGGACTGTGTCAGGGGCCTGCTTAAATCTTTTGACAACCCTGCCCCAGGCAACCAGACCGCCCAGAAGATGCAAACCGTGAACGGCGGTCAGAAGATAGAAGAAAGCATTCGCCGGATTGGCCGCCGCAAAAAACCCCAGTGCAAACAATTGCTGCCATACAAACAACTGTCCGAACAGAAAGGCGAAAGCAAAGCCACCGGCCGCCAGCAGATTGGTTTTCACCGTCGCGATCTGTCTTTCGCGGGCGGCATTCACACCCCTTTGCATAAAGACACTGCTCAGGATCAAAATCGCGGTGTTCACCCATAGCAACCAAGGCTCGGGCAATGGATGCCAGTCGGAAACGAACATTCTATCGCTGTAAGCAATCACAAACAGCGACATGACG
>JAQBTY010000411.1 GCA_027624735.1 Pseudomonadota bacterium
CCCCTCCTAACCTCCCCCCGAAACGGGGGGAGGGAAAGAATTTCAACGGCCCGCAGCCTAAAATCCCCTCCCCCGTTTGCGGGGGAGGGCTAGGGAGGGGGGCTTTGGCGTATGATCATGAGGCCCGCCAGGGGCAGCGCCCATGATCATCGCGACCTCCGGCCATATCGATCACGGCAAGACCGTTCTGGTGAAGGCGCTCACCGGCGTCGATACGGATCGGCTGCCGGAGGAGAAGAAGCGCGGTATTTCCATCGATCTCGGCTATGCCTATGCGCCGCTCGACGACGACCAGGTTCTGGGATTCATCGATGTGCCGGGCCACGAGAAGTTCGTGCGCAACATGCTGGCCGGGGTCACCGGGATCGATTACGCGCTGCTGGTGGTCGCCGCCGATGACGGCCCCATGCCGCAGACCGAGGAACATCTGGCGATCCTCGATCTGCTGGGGCTCACCCGGGGCGCGGTGGCGCTGACCAAGATCGACCGGGTCGATCCCGCGCGCGTCGAGGAAGTGGCGGAGCTCATGGAAGTGCTGCTCGACGGGACGGCGCTCGAAGGGGCGCCGGTGTTTCCGGTCTCCAGCATTACCGGCGCGGGTATCCCGGCGCTGCGCGATCATCTGCACGGCGTGGCGCGTGACGCCGGAGAGGCGGCGCCGCGCGGCCAGTTCCGCCTCGCCATCGATCGCCGTTTTACCGTCCCCGGCGCCGGGCTGGTGGTGACCGGCACGGTTTTCTCCGGCGCCGTGGCGGTTGAGGACAGGCTCATGGTGTCGCCCACCGGATTGCCGGTGCGGGTGCGGGGACTCCATGCGCAGAACCGCGAATCGGCGACCGGCCGGATCGGCCAGCGCTGCGCCCTTAATATCGTCGGGCAGGGGCTCGACAAGGACAAGATCCATCGCGGCGACTGGATCGTCGGGCCCGCGGCCCATGCGCCCACGTCACGGCTCGATGCAAGGATCCGGCTGCTGCGCTCCGAACCGAGACCGCTGAAACACTGGACGCCGGTGCATCTTCATCTCGGCGCGACCGACGTCAACGCGCGGGTCGCCATCCTGGGCGACCGCCAGATCGCGCCGGGCGATTCCGCGCTGGTTCAGCTGGTGCTCGATCAGCCCATCGGGGCGGTGCGCGATGACCGGCTGATCCTGCGCGATCAATCGGCGCTCCGCACCATGGCCGGCGGACGGGTGATCGATCCGTTCGCGCCGGCGCGCGGACGATCCAGACCGGAACGGCTCGATATGGTTGCGGCCATGGAGATTGACGACGCGGCGGAGGCGCTCACCTCTTTGCTCGCCCTGTCGCCGTCCGGTGTCGATCTTGCGCGCTTTGCCACGGCACGCAATCTAGCGGGGGCCGAGGCGGAAGATCTGTGGCGGCGCGTTGATCTGGTTCGCATCGGCCGCCAGGGAGAAACGGTGGGGATGGCGCCAAACCGCTGGCAGGCCCTGCGCGAGGAAGCCCTGACCGCGTTGGCCACATGGCATCGGAAAAACACCGACCGGTTCGGCCCGGCGGAAAACGCGCTCCGCCTGTCCTTTGAAAAACCGCCGCGGCCGGCCCTGTTCGAAGAATTGATCGCCGATCTGGCGGCAAGCGGGGATGTGGTCAGCGCCAACCGGCAGGTCCGCCTGCCGGATCACCAGCCGGTCATGGCCGACAAGGACAAGAAGATGTGGGCGATGGTCCGCCCGGCGTTGGAGGCGGGCGGGCTGCAGCCGCCGGCGGTGCATGATCTGGCGGCCGATCTCGGCCTGGCGCCCGACCCGTTGTTTGGCTTTCTCCGCCGCGCCGCCGCGCAGGGGCTGGTGCTGCATATCGGCAAGAACCGCTTCCTGATGCCCGATGCCGTGCGCGAGCTGGGTGAAATCGCCGAAAGCCTGGCCCTGACGATCGAGGGCGGGTTGATCACGGCGGGCGCCTTTCGCGGGGAATCGGGGATCGGCCGCAATCTCGCCATCGAGGTGCTGGAGCATTTCGACAAGGCCGGTTTTACCAAACGGACCGGCGATACGCGCTCGATCCTGAAAACGGCGGCGGAGATTTTCGGGGCTTCGGTATCGCCGCCGTGAAAATAATTTTACACTCGTTTTGCTGGAGGGGATTCGTAAGCCGGTGCTGCGCTCGGGCTTCAAACCCGATGAGGGGCGTTAAACGTGCCTGGTGGGTTCAACTCCCACTCTCTTCCGCCATATTTTGCTGTGACGACAGTAGCCGGTAGGACCAGATAAGAACGGACACAGGGGGCACTATGGAATTCGGTGTATTCGATCATGTGGATCGCAGCCATTTACCGCTTCATGAATTTTTCGAGGCGCGGCTGGAATTGGTCGAACGCTACGACCAGGCGGGGTTCTACAGCTATCATATCGCCGAGCACCATGCGACGCCGCTCGGTCTGTCGCCCTCGCCCAGCGTGTTTCTGGCCGCGGTGGCGCAACGGACAAAACGGTTGCGGTTCGGGCCCATGATCTACGCCCTGCCGCTCTATAATCCGTTCCGCCTCCTGCAGGAAATCTGCATGCTCGATCAGATGAGCGGCGGCCGCCTCGACATGGGGTTCGGCCGCGGCGCGTCGCCCATCGAGCTTGGCATATACGGCATCGATGCCGCCGACGCGGAACGCATCTATGGCGAAGGGCTTGAGGTCGTCATACAGGGGCTGACGGAGCAGCGCCTGAATTACCAGGGAGAATTCTATTCTTACAAGGACGTGCCCGTCGCGCTGGAGCCGTTTCAGAAACCCTACCCGCCCATGTGGTATGGCATCCATACGCCCGAAAGCGCCGCCCGGGCGGCACGGAGGGGTCTTAATGTTCTCAGCCTCGACGATGCGGCGCTGACCAAGACCCTGACCGAAAGCTATCGGGCCACCCGGACGGAAATGGGCAAGGATAAGGAACCCGAGCTCAAGATCGGCATCGGCCGGTTTATCGTCCTCGCCGACACCGACGATGAAGCGCTCGCCATCGCGCGGCGCGCCTATCCCCTGTGGCACGATAATTTCAATTATCTGTTCCGGCTGCGCGGTAGTGCGCCGCGCCATCCGCGCGCGCCGGATTTTGACGGGCTGTGCGCCGACGGCCAGGGAATAGCCGGCTCACCCCGGACGGTGATCGACAATCTGGCCGCCGATATGGAAATTTCCGGCGCCAACTATCTGGTCGGGCAGTTTTCCTTCGGCAGCCTGACCCAGGCGGAGACATTGCGGTCTATCGATCTGTTCACCGAGCACGTCATGCCGGCGTTGCGGGGTGCTTATACCAACAAGCATTGAATGAGACTCAAATAGGGGATTCCCAGAGGCTTAAAAGTCTGAATCTATATGGCGAACATATTTGGAGGTTCGCCATGGGTAGAGTTGTTGCATTACGGGAAGATTTTGATGGGCCGGGTTTGCGTTGCTTGGCCAAGGCATCGAAGGATTCGAACCAGAGCCGGCGGCTTCTTGCGTTGGCCGAGATTTACGATGGCGGCTGGCGCAAGGATGCGGCGCGGATTGGCGCTGTCGGGCTGCAGGTCATCCGCGACTGGGTTCTCCGGTTCAACGCCAAGGGACCAGCTGGTCTGATTGGCGGCAAGGCGCCGGGCAAACCGCCCAAGCTCAATGACGGCCAGCGGCACGCCCTTGCGCGGATCGTAGAAAGCGGGCCGATTCCAGCGGTCCACGGCGTGGTGCGCTGGCGCCGGAAGGACCTGGCGCTTTGGATATACGAAGAGTATGGCATCTCGCTTGAGGAATCGAGC
>JAQBTY010000412.1 GCA_027624735.1 Pseudomonadota bacterium
TGGCCTTCGCCGACCATGACGGAGAGGGGGCAATTCGTGTCTCAATTGGCACAAATCGCTGAGAGGTATGCAGAAACAAGGCCTTGTGCCCAGCCCATGAAATTAAACCGGACAGTAGTGGCCTTCGCCGACCATGACGGGGTGTGACTGGGATTAAACCGGACACCTGTGTCGTCAATCCAGTGTAAAGCTGCCGTCGGAGAATTTGACGTGCAGGTTGAAGCCGCCTTCGTTTACGTCCCACGCCTGGATGCGGAATTTCCGAAAGCCCTGCTTGTGGAAAGGGTCGTTTTCGGCCACGCGTTGCGCCTCGGCCATGTTCTTGGCGCGGATGACAATCATGCCGGGGCCCTGCGGCTTGCCTTTGGCATCGACGAAGGGGCCGGCGGCGAACAGGATGCCGGCCTTTTCGATTTTCAACTGGTACTCGATATGTTTGGGGAAAATCTTGCGGCGGTCGCCGGTTTTTTCGGTGGGTTCGGAAAATATAATGTAAAGCCGTTTATGCAGCATTTTGCCGTGCATCTCTTCGACTTGTTTCGGTGTCAGGGCCATTTGTCGTTCCTAATTTTTCTCAAATACGTTCCAGAATATGCAGACCGCGATCACGGTCCACCAGATAAATTAATCCTCGATCGTCCCAGCAGACATCGTTGCTGAGCACCTGCTTCGAGCCCTCCGGCGGGTCCGGGGTAAAGTGCGCGACGACTTTCATATCGTATGGATTCGAAATGTCCACCATCTGCAGGCCCTTGGCGAACCAGGCGACCGGGATTTCCGTTCCCTTTACGTCTTCGGCCGGCTGATGGCAGCCCGAGCGGATCGGCATATTTTCCCGGTCGAGCTGGATGGTCGCGACCGGTATGGGGTTGGTTTCGTCCGAGATGTTGACCATCCACAGCATGGCGCCCGGATGCTGCGTCCATAGCGGGCCGGCATCCTCGTCGGCGACCACCATCCATTTTTCGCCTTCGATATCGAACGGGATCGGCAGGCAGGTGTGGGTCGGGAACGCGAAGGGCGGGCTCCAGTCCAGGCCGGAGACAAGTTTGGGTTTGGACATGTCGTCGATGTCGAGGATCACGAAGCCGCCGTGCCAGTAGCTGGTATAGAGCCGATTGCCCATCCGGATCGGGTGATGGCAGCGATGCGCATCCTTCTCCCAGGTCGGTTCCTCGCCGCCGGCGATCCACTGGCCGGGCATGTGCCAGCGGCCGACTTCTTCGGGCTTCTCCGGGTTCTTGAGATCGAGGATCATGACGATGTTGCCGATATAACCCTCGAGCTCGGGTGAGATATAGGCATAGCGCCCGTCATAGGTGAAGCGGTGCAGACCGCTCTTGTCGCACGGCCAGAAATGCACGTGTTTGGGATGGGCCGGGTCGGAGACGTCGGTGATGTTGAGCCCGCCCCGGAACCCCGCGTCGGGCTTGCCGGCATAGGCCTTGGATTCATAGTTGGTCAGCATCAGCCCGTCCTGGACCCGGACCTTATGGGCGTGAACTCCCTGATGGTTGCATTCGATCTGGGCGAGTTGGCGCGGGTTCTTCGGGTCTTCCACGTCGATGATGGTGGTGGCTTCCGGCCCGGTCGTGTGGCCGACATAGGCGGTGGTGCCATCGACCACCACCTGCCCGCCGCCCCGGCAATCGAAATAGCCAACTTCGCGAATTCCCTCGGCACTACTCATTTTGGTCTCCCCTCTGTGTGTTTTAGTGTGGCGTGTTGATGCGCGCCCGTGCCGACAAGTTTACGGGCGCGCGACGCGCATGGCCACCCGCCTGATCAAGGCTCAGCTGGCCGGCTTCCCGCCGCCGCCATCGCCGACGAGGCTGAACGGCGCCCAGAAGATGGGATGGGCGTAAGAGAAGACCATGTTGCCCTTGGCGTCGATTAGCCCGCCCTTGTCGATCAGGTTGAGCATGGACTGACGCAGCGCGTCGGCGCGGCTGAGTGAGCCATCGGTCGCCTGGCGTTTGAATATGTCCGTTGTTAGGGCTTTGGCGGATGTTGTTTCCACCGGCCAGTTGCTGACCAGCAGGGCCCGCGTGCCGGCGTAGAAGAACGCGCGGCCAAGTCCGGACACGGCTTCTGCCCCTGCACCGTTGCCACTCGCCGTGTTGCAGGCCGATAAAACAACCCAATCGGCATCGAGCTTGAGGGAGAGTATCTCGCCCATGGTGAGCAGCCCGTCATCCGTGCCGCCCACCACATTGGGGGATGAGAGAGCAAGGGCAGGCTCTGAAAGCCCGTCAAGATCGCCCGGCACCAGCCCATGGGTGGCAAAGGCCAGAACCTTGTAGCCTGACAACGCCATCGACTTGACCCGGCCTTCGCTGGCACCTCTGCCGGTGAACACGTCACGCTTCAGATCGGCGTTCATCGCCACCGCAATGCCACGCACCTCATCCGCTGTGTCCGGCAGGCGCGGCAGCTTGGCAAGATCGGCACTGGACACGCCGTCGAGCTTGGGAGCAGAACGCAGATGGACCGAAAGACCCCGTACCGCGATCAGACCGCGCGCGGTCAGCGCTGCGATCTGGGTTTCTTGTGTGGAAGCCGCCGCGGCAATTGCCTGCGCGGTACTGAACCATGGATCGCCGAACCCCGCGAAGTTGCGCCGCGCTGGGGTCGCCGGTGGTAGAGCCCGCAGTGTCGCGAGCGATGCTACCGAGGGCAACAAGGTCACGGCATGACTGCGGGCGAGGAACGGGACCTCCCGGTAGTTGGAAAACAAAGGTGGTCGTGCTGAACCGGCTTTCTTTGGCGCAGTAACCAGCACGGAAAAGGGCAACTGGCCTAGCGGACCATGAGCCACCACCAACAGGCTCTTCGCATCCTTCCATCCCGCTTCCACGGGGCCGAGCAGTGCCTTGTACAGATCATGCGATGCGGCAGTGTCGAAGGCAGGAATACCGCCCAGAGTCGCAACCTGCGGATCAAGCGCCCGGCGCAATTTTCCAACGGATTTTGCCAGCTTGTCGCGGCCCAGTGGAGCGATGCTGAAAGCGGTTTTGCCTGTGCGGGATATGGCCCATACATAGGTTTCTTTTTCCGCCACATAGGTGGCAATTAGGGATTCACCGGGGCGTAAGGACTTTTGGACTTGGCCTATCGTCGTCGGCTTTGGGTTCATTAGCGCCGCATAATCAGGGAAGCGCCGCCCGATTTCCCCCGCCAACGTAGTTTGCGGTCGCCGCAGCGTATCGACCCTGCCGCGAAGATCGGCGATCACACGGTCGTCGCGTTGATCGGCGGCCAAATTCAGTGCAGACGCGAGGACACCGTTCAGCGCATTGAGGCGGATGGTCGTGTCCTGCTGCCGCCGGACAAGGTCGGCAAGAGCCGAATCCTTGGCTGCCGCACGGGCGGCGGAGGCCGTAAGCGAACGCTGCACCGACTGGGCGGAAGCAGCCTGCGCCAGAGCGAAAGCGCGAGCCGCTATACCGCCCTTGACGCGGGATTCAAGACTCGCACCTCGAATACGACCAAGAACCTTGATGTAATCCTCAAGGATCAGCTTGATCCACGAATCCATGGCCCGTTGATTGCCCGTTCCGTCATTATCGCTCGTCGCATTCCTGAGTAGAACCGGGACCGCCTTCTCGAACTGTTCAAGCGCTGCGCCCAAATCGTTACCGGCAGCAAGGGCCATGCCAAGGGCACCACGCGCTAGTAGTCTGAATCATCTAAAGCACAGGGTATAGGTTTTTCAGTTTGATGCGGGCGTCTTGTGTTGT
>JAQBTY010000413.1 GCA_027624735.1 Pseudomonadota bacterium
AAATCCATGTCCACCCCATTTCGTTTGCGTTTGCCATGGATTACCGGGTCAAGCCCGGTAATGACGAATAAGGAATTGGGATCGGAGCATCGCTATCACCATATCGTTGTCCCTAATCGAACAAACGCCAAAAACACAGCCACTGCCAACGGTTTCAGAGGTCGCCACCGATTTAAACCGGACACTCCCGGGCGTGACCCGGGGGTCCAGTAAGGTGCTCGCCTTCTGTCTTCCGGCTGGAATGCCGGGTCACGCCCGGCAATGACGAATTTAGGGGCAGGAACTCCCCCTATTCAAACGTGAATCACCGAACGCGGGCGTCGAATTTTTCGCTCATTTCCGGCGCCACATCGCCCTTGGGCGGGTTGACGTCGATGCGTTTGTCGTCGATGCCCGGCGCCCAGGCCACGACCTGCAGGATCTCCAGATCCTTGTCGCCGGTATTGGCGAACCAGTAGGCGTTGCCGTGCGGCATGGTGAGGCCCTGATTTTCGCCATACACGCCGATTACCTCGTCGTCGGGGCCGTAGAACGTGACCTCGCCCTTGAGCACCATGTAGAGTCCGTCCATGCCGGTATGGACATGCAGATTGTTGTCGCCGGCGCCCTTCTTCACCACCTGGACCGCGCCGCGCAGAAGACCGGAATTGCCCAGATTGACGATGGCCTTGCCTGTCTTGAAGGAAGCGGGCGGTGCGTAATCGAACTGCTGCGGTTTGCGGGGTGTCGTATCGGTCGTGGTTTGAACTGTCGCCATGATGGATTCCTTTGAAAAGGGTGCGTTGGTCTGAGTGTGCGTTCAGCTTTCGGGTGGAGTTTGATGAAGTCGGGCGAGCAGGTCAATCAGCTGGGTCTTCTCATCGGCGGTCAGCATGCGGGTCATGTGTTCTTCATGCGCGGCCGTCAGCCGCTTTAACTCAGCCAGCGCCGCGCCGCCCGCGTCCGTGAGCTTAAGGGCGTGCGACCGGCGGTCATGGGCGGAAATTTCGCGCACCACGAATTTGCGTTCCTCGAGCCGGTCGATGATCTGCACCAGCGTCGATCGGTCGAACCGAAGCGCCCCGGCAATGGCGCTCTGGCTGATGCCCGGATTGGCTTCGATCAGGATCAGCGCACCCAACTGCGGCGGCGATATCTCGCCCGATCCGGCGTTTCGGTTGAAATGCTGGAACACCGCGACCTGGGCGCAGCGCAGATTGAAGCCGATCAGCCGGGGCAACAGCCCCATATCGATGGTGTCGTCCGGTGACGGCCGCCTGCCCGAATCGGCTGCCGTCATTATCCGATCTTGATGGTGAGATCGCAGACGCCGTCAACATGAACGACGATTGCATCGCCCGTCACCACGGCGCCGACGCCTTCCGGCGTCCCCGTGAAGATCAGATCGCCGGGCTCAAGCCGCACCAGCCCGGACAGGTAGGAGATGCTTTCGGGCGTGTTCCAGATCATGTCGGCGATATCGCCGGTCTGTTTGGTCTCGCCATTCACCGTGAGCCAGATCGCGCCGCCCGCGGGGTGGCCGATGCTGGACGCCGGATAGATCTCGCTGCACGGCGCGGACTGGTCGAAGCCCTTGCCCATGTCCCAGGGGCGGCCCATGTTGCGCGCGACCATCTGCAGATCGCGGCGCGTCATGTCGAGGCCGACGCCATAGCCGTAGACGTGATCGTTGGCGTCCTCGACCGAAATATTGACGCCGCCCTTGCCGATCGCCGCCACCAGCTCGCCTTCGTAATGATAGTCCTCGGTGGCGACCGGGTAGGGCACAATTGACCCGTTTTGCACGATGGCGTCCGCCGGCTTCATGAAAAAGAACGGCGGATCGCGCTCGTCGGCGCCCATTTCGCGCGCGTGCGCGGCGTAGTTGCGCCCGATGCAGTAGATGCGGCGTACCGGAAACCGGTCGGCGCTGCCCGCGACGGGAAGGCTGGGCAATTCCCAGGTTGGAACGACAAAACTCATCGTGGAAATACTCCTGTTTCTCCGGATTCGGTTTTATGTGGGCGTGAATGTGGCCCAGCAACCGGCAAAGGGCAAGACCAAGAAACGCCGGGGTGAGCCAATGATCATCCATCGCTTGGGGGCATGTCCAACCCCCGCCTTGTTTCGGCATCGGATCGGCGATGTTCGCGATATTTTAATAAATCTATCTCATCAGATACCTGCTGTTCGCATGATGTTCAACATTCGGCTTTACGGGAAACGTATCGATGAAAATTCCTGACCCGACCTGTCGCTATCGCCGGAATGGCGCCCTGGCGGTTGCCGCCGCCATTCTTGTCTTTTCTTCAGCCCCCGGCATCGCCGTGGCGGCGGACAGTCCGGCGCCGGCGGGGCTGTTTAAACCGGCGGTCGTCACGGACGCATTGATTCCGGATTTGGCGGGCCCGCACGACCAATTTCCCGGCACGCGGGAACAATCGGCGGCGGAGACCGGAAAAGCCGGATCCAATGCCGCCGGTTCCCCTGCCAGTTCCCGGGTAAGCCCGAACCACGATTACACGATCAATTTGCGGGTTGTGCCCTGGCTGGCGCAGCCCGGCGGGAATGCCACCTTGGGTTCGCTCGGCACCGATGTTGAACTGCACGACGATCTCGGGATCGATTCCTACAAGATCACGCCGGCCGGGTCGGCAAATCTCCGTTTCGGCCGGCACGATTTCTGGTTCGATGCGTTGGCGGTCGACATATCGGCTTCCGACACGGTCGACAGGACGATTACCTTCGGGTCGCTCACCATACCGGTCAGCCGGGGTGTGCGGTCCGAGCTCGATCTGCAACTTTATGATTTACGCTACGGATACTCGTTCTTCGACCTGCAGGCGGATGGCTTTCGCCTGGGGCCGACACTGGGCATCGCCTATCTGGATTTCGACGTCAAGATCACCGATCAGGTTACCGGAACATCCAATCGGCTTTCTGAATCATTTCCAATCCCAAGATTGGGCCTGCAAGGATCCATACCGTTCGGACAGTTCGATCTCGGCGCGAAATTTGCCGGGCTTTACATCGGATACGGGGATTTCGAAGGCTATACCATCGAAGGCGATATCAGCCTCGCCTGGCGGCCGTTACGGAATTTTGGCCTGGTGGCGGGCTACCGGGCGATACGGACCGATATCGAGTACAAGAACGACAATTTCAACCTGACCTTCCAGGGCCCCTATCTCGGCGCCGAGTTGAGGTTTTAAAGGTTTCGTCGTGCAGGCTGATGCGAACCGTTTGCCGCCAAAACAAAATTTAAACCGGACGGTAGTGGACTTGTTCCGAGGATCTCGTGCCTATGGAGACTCCGCCGGAGGGAGACCCTCGGAACAAGTCCGAGGGTGACGAATTGTGTTGTGATGGCGGCGTTGGATGTGTTGAATGTGGTCGGGGTTGGGGGCCGGTTGGGGTGGTGACAGGGACACGGTGGCCCCAACAACCCAATGGAGTTCGCCGGGTTCGATTGCATAAAGGCGTCTTGGTGGCCGTATGGTTTCAGGATCGGGGGATGGTGTCCGGTTTGATCGCGCAGGCTCCAATCGGTCTTGCCCGCTTTCAGTGGACGGTAAAAATCCGGTTGACTGCGCTTCGAAATTTCAAGGGATCAATCGAGCGGAAAGACGGATGAACGCATCATCCGCCTTTCCGCCACGAATTTGGCCAGTCAACCAGGCTGGGGCCGGAGGCATTGCTGCCTCCGGCCCCACTGATTCATTGTTCAACCCGT
>JAQBTY010000414.1 GCA_027624735.1 Pseudomonadota bacterium
GCGCCGCATCTGGTCGCGGAAAAGGAACGCGGCCGTGACGATATCTGGCAGGTCGCGCCCGGTCTTCCCGGTCTGCAGACATTCGCCACCGTGATGCTGGAGTTGGCTAATCGCCAGGCACTGACCCTGCAAGATATCGCCCGAACCTGTGCCGAGCAGCCGGCGCGTTTGTTCGGGCTTTATCCGCGAAAGGGGGCTCTCTCCGTTGGGTCGGACGCGGATCTGATCATTGTCGACCAAGATGCAACATCAACGATCACCGACGACGAGCAACTCAGCAAGGCAGGCTGGACGCCATTTGCTGGACTGACGACACAGGGACGCATCGAGCGGGTGATGCTCCGCGGCAATACGATCTGTTTGGACGGTAGGATTGTGGGCTCGCCAATGGGAGCGTTTTTGCGGCCATAATGTAATTCAAGCCCGCCAGAAACGGGCCGGTCTCAGACCCGCCCGCCGCCATCACCAATTATTTGGACCTTAAACACAATCCCACAGCCGGCCATAGCCCGCGGGTTTGTCGCCGATGCCGAGTTTGCGGAGCGCGGTCCACATGACGACCTGGTTGGAGGACACGACCGGCAGACCCATATCCGCCTCGATGGCTTCGATAACATCGATGGCGCGGAAATTCGTCGCGGCGATAAAGATCGCGTCCGCGTTGCTCAAATCCATGCTTCGGACATGACCGTAGATATCGCCGGGCGATGTGTTGTTAATCGCTGGAATATCGAGACCAAGCGCCAGCACGCAAGGAATCTCAAAACCCGATTCCTCGAGATATTCCTTGAGCTTTTCAGCGATTTCCGGCGGATGCGGCGACAATACGGCGACGCGTTTCGCGCCCACGGCCTTCAGCCCGTCTACCATGGCCGTCGTCGCGGTGACGCAGGGTAATCCACCGGTAACCTCCGACAGCTTTTCGCACAGATCTTCGTTGCCTTTGGGACCCATGACGAAAGAGCTGGCGGCGCACATATAGGCCACTAGATTCACGTGGGTTTCGTTGAAGGTCTTGACCAGTTCCAGCGCTTCGATCGGCATTTCGGGACGTGGGCATTTTTTAAGCCGTGCCGCGTGCGCCGACACCCCTTCCGGGACAAGACGATGGAACTCGGGTTCCATCACCGCATTATCGGCGGGGATGATAACGATGCGTCCTCGCCATCCATACATGTCAGATCCTCCCGTTATTGCTCAAGGCCACTCGACCTCGGTGCCCAGCTTTTGTTCGACTGCTGCACGATAGACGAAATTCGCCAGCGCTACATCCAGCGATGTCAGCCCCTGTGGCACCGCGACGATGCGGTCTTCCTCGGACTGCCGGCCGGGGTGTCGCCCGGTTATGACCTTTGCCAGCGTTGCGGTGACATCCTCCGGCCCGAAACGTCCCTCGCGGTGCAAGGCCGCCAGTTCGCCCAACACGGCGCATTGCTCCCAATCATCGATGAAGACCTGATCGGCTTGCAGCACGGCTTCCGGTTCGCATTCGCGGCGCCCGACTGTGGACACCAGCAACGAGCCCGACTTGCACCAGGCAGCATGGACCAGCGGCGCTTCGGCATTGGTGATCGTCAAAATCACGTCGGCATCCCGACAGGCCGCTTCAATGCTATCGGCGGGTTCGATTCCAACAATACCATTTGCCGACAGGGAAGCGCACAGCGCCTTGCGGCTCTCGGGCGAGCGGGATGCGACGCGAATACTTGAAAAAGGAACCGCTTCCTGTATCGCCTCGATGCCTGCGCGGGCCAGCGCACCGGCGCCAACCACCGCTAGCGTCGTCGAATTCTGCTTTCGCAGAGCCTCGATCGTCAGCGCCGCCATGGCGCCAAACCGGCGTTCGCTGATTTGATCGCAGCTCACCACCCCGAGAAAGGCAGCGGTTTCAAGATCGCTTAGCAAAATAAGCTGCATTTCGTCCGAACGCGCCGGAACGTGAGTAAACTCTCTCACCCGGAATCCGGCCACAAGGTCGTCCTGGAGATAGGCGCTTTTTATGTGATAACGGTTGTTATGCTCCTCCGATTTTAGGAATTGGCTACGCGGTTCCGACTGCTCCACACGGTCAGTCGCCTGCTGCTCCAGCGCGGCACGCACGCATTCCCTGACGCCGGCCAGGTCCAACAATGACCCGGCGGTTGCTTCGTTGATCATCAACATGATGGCGGCGATTGTGATACGGACTATAGCGGCGAACAAGGGTGGCGCAGAACTTAACCGGACAGTACCCTTAGGGCACAATAAGAACCCTGGTAGGATAGATTCATGCAACCCCGACCCGCTGCCTCACGCGCTTTGAGCATGCCGCGCTCGGCGATCCGGGAAATCATGTCCCTGGCGGCCGGCCGCGAGGATGTGATCCATATGGAAATCGGAGAGCCCGATTTTTCCACACCGGACCACATCATCACCGGCGCATTCGAGGCGGCACAAAGGGGTTTTACCAAATACACCCCCAACCCAGGCATGGCGACGTTGCGCGAGGCGATTGCCTCACATGCGTCCTCCCGAACCGGAACAAAAATAGGCGCGCAGCGGGTAGTCATTACCACCGGTGCGGTGGGCGGCCTGTTTTGCGCCCTAATGTCGGTGGCCGATGCCGGTGACGAGGTTCTGATACCCGACCCCGGCTGGCCCAACTACGACAGCATCACCCATCTCGCGGGTGCCAAACCGGTAAAGTTCGCGCTCCTTCCTGAATTCGGATTCGTCCCCGATTTCGATACCATCGAGGAGATGGTTACCGAGCGTACCAAGGTCATCATAATGAACACACCGGGAAATCCCACCGGTGCAGTCTTGCCAGTTGAGGTCATGAAACGGCTTGCGGATTTCGCCAAACGGCATGGAATTTATGTCATTAGCGACGAGGTCTATGAGGACATTATCTTCGAAGGCGAGCATGTCTCGGCGGCGCGGTTCGGGCTCGACGACCGGCTGTTTCTGGTCTCCGGTGCATCCAAAACCTACGCCATGACCGGCTGGCGGCTTGGCTATGTAATCTGCCCAGAGAAATTGGCACCGGTCGCCGCGGCCCTGCAGGAGCCGGTGGCATCATGCGCGTCATCAGTATCGCAGAAGGCGTACGAGGTTGCCCTTGCCGGACCGCGGGATTGCATTGGGCAGTTTCGGGAAATTTATCGTCGTCGCCGCGACATATTGCTCGAAGTTCTGGGCAATACCGGATTGTTGCCCGTCGTCCCGGCCGGTGCGTTCTATGCGCTGGTGGACATCACCGACCGCCATGCGACCCAGGGGTCACTCGCCTTTGCCAGGCGGCTCCTGCAGGAAAGAAACGTCGCGGTCGTGCCGGGCATCACCTTTGGTCCATCCTGCGACCGATATGTGCGGGTTGCGTTTACCACCCGCGACGATTCCCTTCGGCAAGGCTTGACCGTGCTGCGGGATTTCATTGAACACGGCTGAAAATGCTGCTTCGCGTCCTTTCGGAGAATGATGTCAGGTCGGTGTTGCACACGGCCGATGCCATCGACATCCAGGCGCAGGCCTTCACGACCCTGGCCGAAGGCCAATCGGCGGAGGGTTTGCGAAGTTTTGCCGTATCGGAAGCGCCTGTCCCTCCCATTTATCTCAGCTGCCTTAGAAACCTTGGGATTTTGCGTCACCACCGGATACCCTTTCCGGCATGCACAAGTTCATCAAAATCCTCCTCTCCGTCTTCCGCGAAATCTTCG
>JAQBTY010000415.1 GCA_027624735.1 Pseudomonadota bacterium
ATGGTGCGGATGTTGAACGAATCCACCAGCCGTTCCTCGCCGATACAGGCCAGCAGGGAATCCCAGATGTAATGCATGAAGGGAATATTGGGCACCGGCAGCAAATTGTTGCGCTTGATGAGGTCGAGGCGTTCGGCATTGACCAGCCAGTTGCCGAGATGTTCGATCCGGTGACGATGATCGGCGCGGGGGTTGGCCGCGATGGCCTGGTCGAGGGACTTCAGCGCCATATCCATGGCCACGTCGCCGATGGCGTGAATACACACCCGGTGCCCGGCGTTGTGATAGGCGGTGACGGTTTCGTCCAGCTCGTCCTGTTCGATGCGGATCAGACCTTCGTGGCACGGGTCATCCACATAGGGTTCGTAAAATTTCGCCACATGGCCGGTGATGCCGCCATCGATGGACATTTTCACGCCGCCGATGCGCAGCCAGTCATTGCCGAACCCGGTCTTGATGCCGAGGTTGAGCAGGCTTTCCTTCTGGATCTGTGCCTCGATCACGCGGATCAGCAGGCTGACCCGGATCGGCAGCCGTTCTTCATCCACCAGCTCCTGATAGGCGCGGATCGATTCATGGCTGGTGACGATGTCATGGATATTGGTGATGCCGCGTGACAGACAGCGTTCGGCGGAGAACATCACGCCCGATTTCATTTGGTCGTAGGTATATTCCGGGATGACCTTGCGCACGATGTACTGCGCCCGTTCCACCAGCTTGCCGGTGGGCTCGTTATTGGCATCCAGCTCGATGGCGCCACCGGCGGGCGCGGTTGTATCGCTTTTTATGCCGGCGAGTTCCAGCGCCTTTGAATTCGCGATGGTGATGTGGGCGCCGAAATTGATCGAGACCGGATTGTTGGGCGATGCCGAATCGAGCTCGTGGCGGTTTGGAAACCGTCCTTCCGGCATGCGGAAATCCTGCATGGGGCTGCCATGGGCGATGACCCAACTGCCGGGCGCCTGAGACGAGGCCTGTTCGCGTATTTTTTCCAGGATCTGGGGGATAGACCGGACATTGGAGTAAAAATCGCGGCAATCCAGCCGATGCATCATGGCGGCCCCGCCATCGGCGAAATGCACATGGGGATCGGTCAGGCCGGGCAGGACGGTGCGGCCCTTGAGGTCGATCACCTTGGTCCGCCGGTCGGCCAGACCGTCGATATCGCGGGCCGATCCCACCGCGCCGATTTTTCCGTTATAGACCGCGACCGCTTCGGCCTGGCTGTTCTTTGCATCGGCGGTCAGCACGGTGGCGTTGGTCAGGATCAGGTCGGGACTTAGGGCTGAAGCGCTCATGATAGGCCTTTCTGCAGCATGGCGCGGCTTAGTCCAGCCGCTTGAGGACAGTGCCGATAATGTCGATCATCCGATCGATCTGGGTCTTGTCGATGATCAGCGGCGGGGAGAGCGCGATGGTATCGCCGGTCTGGCGCACCAGCAGCCCTTCTTCGAAGCATTGCACGAACAAATCATAGGTCCGGGCGCCGGGTGCGCCGTCGCGCGAGGCCACTTCGACCGCGCCCACCAGGCCGATATTGCGGATGTCGATCACATGCGGCGCACCTTTAAGGCTGTGAAGGGCGTCTTCCCAGTAGGGGGCGAGTTCCGCCGCCCGGTCGAACAGCCCGTCGCGCACGTAGATGTCGAGGGTCGCGATCCCGGCGGCGCAGGCCAGCGGGTGACCGGAATAGGTATAGCCGTGAAACAGCTCGATGGCGTTCTCCGGGCCGGTCATCAGGGTGTCGTGGACCGCATCGCTGGCGGCGACCGCTGACATGGGCACGGCTGCGTTGGTGAGCCCCTTGGCCATGATCATCATGTCGGGCTGGACGCCGAATCGATCAGCGCCGAACGCCGCGCCGGTGCGGCCGAACCCGGTGATGACCTCATCGAAAATCAGCAAGATACCATGCTTGGTGCAGATCTGGCGTATCCGATCGAGATACCCCACCGGCGGCACCAGCACGCCGGTGGATCCGGCCATGGGTTCGATAATCACCGCGGCGATTGTGGAGGCATCGTGCAGCGCGACGATCCGTTCCAGCTCTTCGGCCAGATGCGTACCCCAAACAGGCTGCCCCTTGGAAAAAGCCATTTCGGACAATTTATGGGTATGGGGCAGATGATCGATGCCGGCGAGCATAGTGCCGAACTGCTTGCGGTTGTTGGATATGCCACCGACTGCGGTGCCACCGAACCCGACGCCGTGATAGCCCCGCTCGCGGCCGATCAGGCGAGTCCGGGTCGCCTCGCCGTTGGCCCGGTGATAGGCCAGCGCGATTTTCAGTGCCGTATCCACCGCTTCCGAGCCCGAATTGGCGAAAAACACGTGGTTGAGATCGCCCGGCAGGATGTTGCTGAGTTTCGATGCCAGCTCGAAAGCCCCGGGATGGCCCATCTGAAAGGCGGTGGCGTAATCCATCCGCTCGGCCTGGGCCTTGATGGCGTCGATGATTTCGCGCCGCCCGTGGCCAGCATTGACGCACCACATGCCGGCGATGCCATCCAGCACCTGGCGGCCATCGTCGGTGGTGTAATGCATGTCTTTCGCGCCAACCAGCATGCGTGGCGCCGCCTTGAATTGCCGGTTCGCCGTAAACGGCATCCAGTAAGGGCCAAGATCATTGACAGTGGTCTGCGCGGTATCGGGCATGGCGGGTTCCCATTTTGGAATGAGAGTCGGACGAACGTCCCTGCACGGATAAAGCTATCAGCGTGCCGTTTCAGCGGCAAGCGCCGCGCTGTATGATAGGATGATAAAATGGGGAGGCGCCGGCCGCATTCGTGGCCGGCATTTGCAGAAAGCCCGCACCGAAAGTTTGCACCGAAAGTTTGCACCGAAAGTTTGTAATGGCACTGGGATTCCGTTTCGATGCGATCAGGCGCGCCCTGGGCATTCGGAATTACCGCATCTATACCAGCGGTAATATCGTCGCGCATTTCGGCATGTGGGCCTATCGAATCGGGCTGCTGTCGCTGACCTGGGAACTGACGCATTCCGCTTTCTGGCTCGGCGCCATGTCCATGGCGGATCTCTTCCCGACCGTTATTCTGTCGCCGCTCGCGGGTGCGCTGACGGAACGCGTCAACCGCATGGGGATGATGCGCTTTGCGGTCATTTTCACCGGCGTTCAGTCAAGTGTTTTGGCGCTCATGTGTCTCAACGGAACAGCGTCCATCGCCATCGTCTTTCCGCTGGCTTTGCTGCTTGGGGTGGTGCTCGCGGTCAACCATCCCATGCGGCTGGTCATCGTGACCAATCTGGTGGGGCGCGACGCGGTTCCTTCTGCGCTTGCCATAAATTCTCTGGTGTTCAACGTGGCGCGGGTGGCCGGTCCTTCCATTGCCGGTGGCATCATCGCGGCGGCGGGCAGCGAGTCGGCTTTGCTGGGGACCGCCATCGTTTTTGGTTTTTGCGCGGCGGGGCACGTGGTTTTCGCCGTGGCCCTGTTCATGGTGAAGATGAACAGCCTTGCCATACCGCACACACCGAAGCCGCTCAGCCATGTGCCGGGCGAAATCATGGATGGGTTTCGCTATGCCGCCGGCCATCCCGGTATCGGACCGCTGCTGGTCATTCTTTTTATCGTGGGCATGACCGCGCGCGGCTATGTGGATCTGTTCGCCGGCTATGTCGATACGATCTTCGGATTGGGAACCGATGCGTTCGGCGTGCTCCTGTCGTCGGTCGG
>JAQBTY010000416.1 GCA_027624735.1 Pseudomonadota bacterium
AAACGCTTGGATGCAAGTAGAATCAATGCCATGCGCCGTGTCCAATAATTTAAACCGGACAGTAGTGGATCAAGTCCGGGGATGACGAATTAATTGGAATATAAGCAACTGACAGGAGACGACCGTTGGATCTGGGACTGACGAACAAGCGCGCCCTGGTTTTGGGCTCGACACGCGGTATCGGACGCGGCATTGCCGAGGTTCTGGCGCGGGAAGGGGCCAGCGTCGCCATCTGCGGCCGCAATGCGGAGGACGCAAGAAAAGTTGCCGAGGAAATCAGCGGCGATACCGGCGCCATAGCCCGATCCTATGGCGTGGATCTGACCGACCAAGCTTCCGTCGCTACGCTAATCGATGCGTGCAAAAAAGATTTCAACGGCTTCGACATCGTGATCAATAATGGCGGCGGGCCACCGCCAGGCGGGGTCGCCGACGTCGCCATGGAGGTCTGGGAGGCGCAATATCGGCCCCTGTTCCTGAGCCAGGTGCAGGTCACAAACGCCTTCCTGCCCGGCATGCGCGAGCGCGGCTGGGGACGAATTCTGGTGACCGCCTCGTCAGGCACGGTGCAGCCTATTCCCCATCTCGGCATTTCGAACACGCTGCGCGTGGCGCTGACCAACTGGGCCAAGACGCTGGCCGGGGAAGTCGCGGCAGATGGGGTGACCGTCAATTCCATTCTTCCGGGACGCATCCATACGGCGCGGGTGGATTCCATCGACGTGAATGCCAGCAACACCCAGAACAAGGATATCGAACAGATCCGCGCCGAATCCCGCGCCACCATACCGGCCAACCGCTATGGCACCGTCGATGAATTCGCCAAGGTCGCCGTCTTTCTGGTAAGCGACTGCGCCAGCTATGTCACCGGCACGGTCACCCGCGTCGATGGCGGTTTTATCAAGGGCGTTGACGGTTAGCTGAAACTTAAGGCCGCAACCGTCCTTCAACCGGATCGAAGGCGGTGACCGGGCGGGGCGGGGCATCGAGCGCCGGCGGCGTGTCGCAGCGATAAAAAACACCCGATCCCGGTTTCGCATCGAATACCCCGTCGCGCCAAACAACCCGGCCACGTGACAGGGTCGTGATCGGCCAGCCAGTGACGTCAATCCCCTCATACGGCGTGTAATCCATGTTGTCATGTAACAGGGATTGGCTGATGGTCACCTTCCGTTCCGTGTCCCAGATAGCAATGTCCGCGTCCGAGCCCACAGCGATATCGCCTTTTCGCGGATACAACCCATAGAGCTTTGCCGCGTTAGTGGCGGTCAGCGCGATAAACTGTTTAAGCGAAAGACGTCCCTTCCGCACCCCTTCGGAATACAAAAGCGGCAACCGGACTTCCAAGCCGGGGACCCCATTGGCGATCTGCTTGAAATGCGCATCGGGACCGGCCTTGAACTTGCCTTCCGGATCGTCGAACCGGTACGGCGCATGATCCGACGACACCACCTCGAACACGCCGTCCTGCAATGCCTTCCAGACTATGTCCTGGTTTGCCGCATCGCGGGGCGGCGGGCTGCACATATGCTTGGCGCCTTCCCTGCCCGGCCGGTCCAGATCGTCCTCGGTCAAAAACAGATATTGCGGGCAGGTTTCGCCATAGACTTTCAGGCCACGGTCTCGTGCCCAGCGGATCTGCTCGATCGCTTCGGCGCCCGAGACATGAACGATCAGGATCGGGACATCGACCAGCTCGGCCAGCGCGATACTGCGATGGGTGGCCTCGCGTTCGACCAGCATGGGCCGCGCCACGGCATGGAATTTCGGCGCGCGCAGCCCGGCCTGCAACAGACGTTCGGCCATCCAGGCGATCATGTCGTTATTTTCGGCATGGACCATGACCATGGCGCCATCACGCCGCGCGACCGCCAGCACGTCGAGAAACTGGCGATCGGTCAGCATCAGCGCATCGTAGGTCAGATAGATCTTGAAGCTGGTATAGCCATCCTTGATCAGGGCCGGCAGTTCCTGGCCCAGCACCTGCGCCGTAGGATCGGAGACGATCAGGTGAAAAGCGTAATCGATAACGGCTTTTGGACCCGCCAGATCATGATAGCTCCGCACCACATCGCGCAGTGACTGACCCCGATGCTGACAGGCGAACGGAATGATGGTGGTAGTCCCGCCACAGGCCGCCGAACGCGTCGCGGTAAACCAGTCGTCCGCCGTCCACACGCCATTGGATGAGATTTGCTCCACATGGCAATGACTATCCACCCCGCCCGGCATGACCAGCCTGCCGGCCGCGTCGATTTCCCCGGCGCCCTCACCCAGCCCCTCCCCCATAGCCGCAATCTTACCGTCGGTGATACCGATATCGCCGTCAAATTCACTGTCAGAGGTGGCCACATGGCCGTTCCGAATTACCAGGTCGAATTCCGTCATCTCACCCTTGCCTGTTCTCGTTTCGTAAGCCAGCCTAGGGGCTAATCACAGGAGTGCGCAAGATGGCGAACCAAGAGCTGGATGAAAGCGCCAAGGGCGTCTTTGCAATTTCAGCGACCCCCTTCACCGACGATGGCGCGGTGGACGGGACCAGCACCGACCGGATGATCGATTTCTATCTGGAAAGCGGGGTCACCGGCCTCACCATTCTCGGTGTGATGGGCGAGGCCCCCAAGATGTCGCCCGATGAATCCAGCGACTTCTGCGATCAGGTGCTGCGTCGCGTCGATGAGCGCGTGCCGGTGGTGGTTGGCGTTTCCGCCCCCAGCCTTAACGCGATCCAGTCGCTGACCAGCAGGGCTATGGATTTCGGCGCCTCGGGCGTCATGGTCTCTCCCATGGCCGGGCTGAGAACGGATGAGGCAATCGAAGGCTATTTTCATATGGTTTGCGATGCGCTGGGCGATGTACCGATCGTACTGCAGGACTATCCGACCGCGTCCGGCGTGCATATGTCCGTACCGCTTTTGAACAGATTATTCGCCGATCTGCCCTCGCTCAAAATTCTCAAGCACGAAGACTGGCCGGGGCTGCGCAAAGTAACCAAATTCAGGGCGGCCGAAACCGCCGGCGCACACCGGCGGGTCAGTATCCTGGTGGGCAATGGCGCACTTTTCCTGCCGCAGGAACTGGATCGCGGCGTGGACGGCGCCATGACCGGTTTCGCCTTCCCCGACATGCTGGTCCAGGTCTGTGAGAAACACGCGGCAGGTGATGGTCAGGGAGCGGAAGATCTGTTCGACGCCTATTTGCCGCTGGTGCGCTACGAACAGCAGCTCGGCATCGGCCTCGCCATCCGCAAGGAAACCATGCGGCGGCGGGGCGTCATCGCCTCCGCCAAGACCCGCGCACCGGGGCCGTCACTGGATGCAGATGATCATGCTGAGCTTGACCATCTGATTGAACGGCTGAAACGGCGGCTGGGTGAGTTGGGTGTGGAGGCGCCGGATATTTGAGAATTCATCCCTCTCCTCGTCATCCCCGGACTTGATCCGGGCATCCAGGAAAACAAAAGACTGGATCCCCGGATCAAGTCCGGGGATGACGATTAGGATCTACGATGGAAAATACCCGTTCTTAAACGCCCAGAGCCAGCTATAGGCGATGTTCTCGTTGTGGAGTTCCATCATGCCGTAATGGCCGTATTTGGGGACGTTGATCACGTGCACTTTGGTCCCGGCGGCCTCGTACTTGCGGCCCATGAAGATCTCGCGCTTGTCTTCTTCTTTTTCGCCGGCCACC
>JAQBTY010000417.1 GCA_027624735.1 Pseudomonadota bacterium
TCAGCAACCGCATTTTCAAATCATACGATGATATTGTCGCCCTGTGTTGCGAAGCCTGGAACAAACTCATCGAGCAGCCATGGAAGATCATGTCCATCGGACACCGCAAATGGGCAATGAGTTCTAATTAATGCTCGTTGGTATTAGGTGGCTGATTCCGTTGAGTCTTTTTCCGTTCATCCCCATTCTTCATTCCCCAAGAGCATTTCATGCCATGTTATTAAAAAGTGGCTTGAATTCCTGCCATCCCGCGAATATAACCATAGCATGGTAGAAATTTCCGATGTCATCAAACTCATTCAGCGGCTTCAACAAGAGGCCTTCGAAGCCGGCTGGAAGGCTGGCATAGACAGCATTTTTGAAGCGGCGAGCAAGGGGCGTGCGGAACCGGTCAAGTCGATTAGGCTTGAGCCCGCGCATCCGATGGATGAATTTGAGAAACCGACTGAAGCCACGAAACCGGCCGTTCAGATAATCCAGGACGTTATCAAAGAACTGCCCGGGCTTCGGGGCGCAGATGTTTTCCGGGAAGCCGTTAAGCGCATCCCCGGATCTGACTTCAAGAAGATGGATCGGACCGGTCGGACGGCGCTTAAAAGGCTGAAAGAACGCCGCAAGATCCATCAACGGGACAAAAAATGGTATCCCGGACCTCAACCAACTATTTCTCCCGCCAATGTGATGCACTTTGGCGATCAACGGCTTCTTGTAGAGGAGACAGAAAAAGATTAGGGCCAGTGGTTGGATCACTGGCCCATTATGCCCGGGTGGCGGAATTGGTATACGCAGGGAAGTTGGATTTCCCCGGCCCTCGTGGTCATGCAGGTTCGAATCCTGTCCCGGGTACGCTACAGAGTAGGAGTCTAGTGTTTTGTTTTGGTTTATGCCCTCGTGCCGCAATTGGTAAGACGGAGCGGGCGTAGCCCCGCTGCCCTTCGGAATGCAACTCCCTAGGGCTGTGTAGGTTCGAATCCTACCGGGGGCACAAACCAAAGTCAACTCTAAACCATTGGACTCGCTTGTGGAATCTGAAACCATAGTAATCAATGGGTTACAAGTGGCTTATAAGTAAGCCACTTGCCTTCCGTTGCCTTAATTACGCACTCCGCCCGCTCGCCATCCGTCATCTTGCGGGTGTTCCAGCGAAGCTCGAATTCCGACAAATATCTCGGGAAGTGCCGCTCGCTCACATGGTGAAATGCTCCAACCAGCCCCCTCTTGAGCAAGCTGTGATAGCTTTCTGCAAAGTTGGTATGCAATATCACTGCCCGAACATAGTGCTTAGAATGGTGAACTGCATGGTGTGCGGCAAAGTGATCTTGTAGTCCCTCATAACTCAGGTGTGCATCTGTCACGATGGTGGCTGACTTATCCACAATTGGCTTTGCAAATGTCTGCAATGTCTTTTTGCGAACATTCGGCACTACCCGTGTTACCGCTTTCCCGCCCTCACGATCAATCAGCGTCATGACAGCGACTTTCTTACCGGCTTCTTTTCTCGGGTTCCGATGACGATTATTTCGCTTCTTGCCACCAATAAAAGTTTCATCGATTTCAAACACTTGGTTCTCACCGCCCAACATGGACGCCAATGGCTCTTGCGCCATAACCAGTCGAATCCGATGTGTCATGAACCACGCTGACTGATAGGACAAGCCCAATTCTCTCATCAACTGGTTGCTGCTGATACCCTTTTTGCTGCTGCACATCATATGGATCGCCAGCACCCATTTGCCGATCGGAATGGCGGAATCCTCGAAAATAGAGTTCTTGCCGACTGTGAACTGTTTCCGGCAGTGGTAGCACTTCCACAGTGTAAAATCGCGTGCAACAATTACCCCACCCGCATATCTATGTTAACTATTGATATAATTAAAGAATACCCCATTCCTGAGGGGGCGCGTTTCGCGTCCAACGGTGACCCCTTTAAGAGGAAAAACCCCATATTGATATCAATGACTTAATGGCTTTAAAGGGTGGGGTCATTGTTGCACGCGATTTTACAGCTTCCCCCTAATACCCCACCGCCATGCCATCCTTGCGGGGATCGGACGCGCCCTGCAGCACGCCGCGGTCCCAATCGATGCGGATGGCCTGCGCGCCGCCGATGGGGCGGGGCGAGGGGGTGAGGCGGTGGCCGAGCCGGGTAAGGCCGGCGCGAACGTCCGATGGCAGGCCGCTTTCGATCATCACCCCGTCGCCCTGTCCCAGCACATCGGGAAACACCCGGGTCATGTCGATGGCTTCCTGCGGATCCATCTTCCAGTCGATCAAATTGGTCAGCAGATGGGTATGGCCGATGGCCTGGTAATGCCCGCCCATCACGCCGAACGGCATGTGGGTCAGCCCGTCCCTGACCAGCATGCCGGGGATGATGGTGTGCATCGGGCGCTTGTGGGGCGCGATGCAGTTGGGGTGACCGGCGTCCAGAACGAAGCCGGTGCCCCGATTGTGCAGGACGATGCCGCTTTTGGGCGCGACAAGGCAGGATCCGAACGACGCGAACAGGGAATTGATGAAGCTGACCGCATTGCGGTCCTTGTCCACCACCGTGAGATAGACCGTGTCTTCATGGCGCGGCAGGCTGGAGGGCGGCAGGCGCGCCATGCGCCGGTCCATTTTTATGCGGGCCCGGTCGGCATCGGCGTGCGCCGCCGACAGCCAGGTCTCTACCGGGATCGATGCCTGGTCGGGATCGCCCAGCGCCGCGGCGCGGTCACGGTAGGCCAGCCGCGCGGCTTCGATCTCCAGATGAAACCGTTCGACCGACAGCGGATCGAGCGCGGCGAGGTCGAACCCGGACAGAATATTGAGCATCCCGAGCGCGACGATGCCCTGACCCGGCGGCGGACATTCATAGATTTCATAGCCGCGATAATCGGTTTTGATCGGGGTGACATAATCGCCGCTTGCCCGCGCGAAATCGTCGAGCGTATGGAGCCCGCCCTTGCCGCGCAGATAATCCACCATGTCGGCGGCGATCCAGCCTTCATAGAAGCCGGCGCGGCCCTGGTCCGCGATGGTCTCGAGCGATCGCGCGAGCAGCGGAAATTTGATCACGGCGCCGACCGAAGGCGCCTTGCCGTCTATCAGATAAACAGACGCCGCCGTCGGGTCCCGCGCCAGCAAGCCTTCGCAGGCCCGCCAATCGTCCTGCTGGCGGTGATGGACGGGAAAGCCGTCGGCGGCGAACCCGATTGCCGGCTGCAGCATTTCGCCCAGGCTCATGGTGCCATGATCGGCAAGCAGCCGCGACCAGGCATCGATGGCGCCCGGTATAGTGACGGCGTGCGGACTGTGCCGCTCGATGGTACGGAGGCCGTTATGGCGGTACCAGTCGATGGTCGCCGCCGCCGGCGCGCGCCCGGCGCCGTTGAAGGCGAGGATGCCGCGTCCCTTCGGCGAATAGAGACAGAAGCAGTCGCCGCCAATACCGGTCGAATGGGGCTCAACCACGCAAAGGACGGCGCAGGCCGCGATGGCGGCATCCATCGCATTGCCGCCGGCCTGCAATATGCCGATCGCGGTGATGGTCGCCAGGGGATGGGAGGTGGCGGCCATGCCGTTTGTGGCATGCACCGTCGACCGGCCAGGCTGATCGAGTATGCGCATTTTTCCTCTCGTGTACTTACAGTGCCGTCATATCACGGCGGGCGCTTCCCGGGCGACCCCGACA
>JAQBTY010000418.1 GCA_027624735.1 Pseudomonadota bacterium
GACGGGGTATCCTTGCCGCCGGTGGCGTTATAAATCGCTATTGCGCCCCCGCCGATAACGACGGCGCCGACAATCATTGGCAATATGTTACGCATGAAATTCTCCTAACCACCATGAATATAGCGTGTTTGAGGACGCTTGGTCTGGCATCCTGTCTGGTATTTCACCAACTTTAGCGGTTCTGTAGTTAACAAATTCAGGTGCTTTCATGACGGGTATCTTGCGCGGAAGCAACTGATTTTCCAAGGTTGCGCAATGCGTCGCGCAGTGGTTCGGAAGCGATGCCATTTGTGCTGGCGTCGATCTCCGCCTGGCGGATCGGATTCACCTTCCGGGGCCTGGCCGGCGTCTGCGATTTCGCATCAGGCCTTTTTCGCGCCGGGCCCTGGGTCAAGGCAATGCGGCATACAGCCCCATAACCGAAATAGGTGTTGATACGTTCGATGATCAGCGGTTCCAGATGCTGGATTTCAAGGGCGACAGCGCCAGGGGCGGTGACATGAAGCGTACCCTGGCTGCGCGCTCCCCGGGGGAATGCAAGCCGATCCGGCGATGCTTCGTCCGCCAGGTCGGGGCCGACGATTTCACGCCAGTTGGTGATAATTTCCACCGCCGAGAAACCCCGCTTGCGCAGTGCCGGTTCGGCGACTTTCGGCAGTACAGCGGCAAGCGCTCTGGGGCCTTTTCCCCATGATTTGATCTTGGGACTTTTTGTCATCTGCCTAAAAATGCCTGCACTTGATTCTGTTTTCGGGTCGGTTCAGCTTAAGATGGGTATTGATGGCTAACAAGCAAACATTCCGTCACCAAGATGTGACCGCCACTGGGGCAAGGAAGCTTCGGTCCTCGCTGCTCGCCTGGTACGATAGGCATCGGCGGGTCCTGCCATGGCGCGCGGCGGCCGGCGGACACGCGGATCCCTACCATGTCTGGCTCAGCGAAATCATGCTGCAACAGACCACCGTGGTGACGGTCGGTCCCTATTTCGTCCGTTTTCTCGAACGATGGCCAACCGTGGACGCGCTCGCCGGGGCTCCGCTCGACGATGTGCTGCATGGCTGGCAGGGGCTCGGCTATTACGCCCGCGCCCGCAATCTGCATCGCTGCGCCCAAACAGTCAGCCGCGATTTGGGCGGCGCGTTTCCCGATAGGGAGGAAGCGCTTCGCCAATTGCCCGGGATCGGCGCCTATACCGCGGCCGCCATCGCCGCCATCGCTTTCGACCGGCCGGCATCGGTCGTCGACGGCAATGTGGAACGTGTCATGGCGCGTCTGTTCGCCATCGAAGAAGCGCTCCCCGCGGCCAAGAAGATCTTGCGGGATTGTGCGGCATCGCTGGCGCCCCCATCCAGAACCCAGCGATCGGGTGATTACGCGCAGGCCCTGATGGATCTGGGAGCGACCGTCTGCACCGTCCGGAATCCCGCCTGCGGCCGTTGTCCCTGGTCGGACTCATGCGCCGCGCGGGCGGCTGGAATCGCCGAAAAATTGCCGCGACGCGCCCCCAAGAAGAACAAGCCTACCCGCAAGGGGGTGGCGTTCTGGGCCGTGGCGCCGGACGGGGCGATCCTGCTGCGCCGCCGTCCGGAAAAGGGGCTGCTTGGCGGAATGATAGAGGTGCCGTCGACGGAGTGGCGTGAAGCGGGCTGGACGCAAGCGGCGGCGCGGCGCGCGGCGCCGGTCGCGGCGGACTGGACCGCTCTGCCCGGTCTGGTAACCCATACCTTCACCCATTTCCATCTGGAGCTCGAGGTCCTGGCGGCCCACGTGGAGACCCACGGCGCTGACGGCGTGTGGAGCTTGCCCGATCGCTTCGGCGAGCATGCATTGCCGACGGTGATGAAAAAAATCATCGCTCATGTAAAGCGGCGCGGACCGTTGCAATAGCGCCAAAACATTTGCCGCGATTTTATCACGGTACCGTCCAGCGCTCCTGAAGCTTGGGCAGGTTCTTGCTATGGGTGAGGATGACGACCTCGTCCTTCGGTAGGATCTTCGTGTCAGGCTCGGCGAAAACAATATTTTCGCCGCGATAGATGAGAATGATCCGCGCCTCTTTCGGCAGGTCCACCGCTTCCACCGTCCCTTCGTCCTCGTCTCGCGCTACGAAGGAAAAGAACCGGATCTCACCCCTGATCGCGGCGGAAAGCCCTGCCGCGGTCGTTCCCGTCGCCACGTCGGCGAGCGTCCGTGCCGTGTTCAGGTCGGGGATTATCGTATCCGAGAGCCCGAGTTCCACGCAGACATGCTCGAACTCCGGATCTTCGATTTTGGTTACGATTCGCTGAAAACCAAGCGATCGCGCCACCAGGCTCGCCAGGATATTGTCCTGATCATGATTGGTAAGGCACAGCAGCAAGTCGGTCCCACCGGGCGCCGCCTCCCGAAGAATGGCTGGCGTGCTGCCGTCGCCATGAATGAAACCACAGTCGAGCGACTCGGACAGGCTCTCGATCCTGGTCTTGTCACGCTCGATGATCACCACGTCATGATGATCATTGAGCAGCAATTTCGTGGTTGCCTCCGCGACAGAACTTCCGCCGATAATAACAATTCTCATATGGCTTCCGACCTTCTGCCGATCCACGTCCGTGGATAGAGTAGTATAATGATCGCTACGACCTCCAGCCGCCCCATCAACATATCGAAACATAAGACGGCCTTCAGGAAGGAAGGAAGCGCACTGTTCGTTAGTCCGCTGCTAAGGCCCACGGTGCCCATGGCGGAGACCACCTCGAAAAGGGCGTCCAGCGGCGGATAACCGAAGTAGAGAAACGGCAACCAGGACGTGACAATCGCAATAAAAAAGAGAAAGACAATGGAAAGCGTCGTCAGGATTTCGCTGTTTTCATGGTCCTGACCGCCGCCGAGTTCGAGGATTGCGTGTCGCGGCAGGCAGGTGCGGCGAAACAGCAGCTGAACCAGGCGCAGGATAAGAAGCAAACGTATGATCTTTATGCCGCCGGCGGTGGAACCGGCGCCGCCGCCGATGAACATGGAGAGGATGAGTATTGCTTTCGACGCCGCGCCAAGCGTCGCGACCCGCGTCGGTTCAAAGCCGCTTGTCGTCTGCGCTGAAAAAGCCAGCAAGGGCGCCGTCCGGAAGCCATCGGCCCAGGAGCGGCCTTCCACCAGAACAAGCGAAAGAAAGAGCATAAGGGTTATGGCGCACGCCGACAGTAAAAGGGCGCGCACCTCGGAATCCCGGGCCAGTTTCGCCCAGCCCTGGCGTAATCCGGTTGGATAAAGCGACAGCGAAATGGCGCCAAAGACGGTCAGGGCGGTTACCGCAACCTGAACGGACATGCCGCCGAGGCCCGCGATGCTGTCATTCCGGCTGGAGAAACCCCCAGTCGATACCGCCGCGAAGCTGTGAAGAAGGGCATCGAATGGACCAGTGCCCTGAAGCATGAGAAGCACGACGCCGGCGAGGAGCAACACGGTATAGACCGTCAGGGCCCGGCGGACCCGCGCTCGCGTGCTGCCGACAAGACCGTCGCTTTTCGCATCCGGCCCGAGAAGCCGTTTCGCCGCCGGCCCCGACTCTATGACAAGTCCAAGAGCCAGAATGACGATGACGAGGCCGCCATACCATTGCATCTAGTGTTCCGCCCGAAACGAATGATTCCCATAAGGCGGATTTGATGCGAATCTGTGGGTATGGGCA
>JAQBTY010000419.1 GCA_027624735.1 Pseudomonadota bacterium
AGCTTAAATTCTCAAACCGGCTGTCTCATTATCGTTGACACGTTCCGGTATTCCCCAGCGATACTAGCCGCTTGTATGTCTGAAAAGGGACAAGCTGAGACCATCGATTCACTCAATACTTCCGAGTTGGTCGGAACTCAGACCTTTGCGCCGCGATCACACAGGTCCGATCATGGCTAAGACTTCCCGTGAAGGGGTATTCGGATTTGAGTCCGTTAATAGGGGTGAGACAGACATTATTTGGGGGCGTACACGCGGCGGGATTCGATACCGCGGGGGCGTTGGGCCGGAGAGAATTCAACTCAAATCAACGGCAAAGGCCCTCTTCCGCCGGCTGCTTGATCCGCATCACGGCTAAAGCCCTGTAGGACGGCGCCTGGGAGGTATGAGGCAGAAGAAAATGTCGAAACAGAGATCTAATCTGAATTATTATTACCCGAAAATGTTTGATGTCTACTTTGCATGGGGTTGATCCTCGATTTTTTTTGAGACCCCGCCCCTGCAGTACCCTGGAACCGGAGGGGCTTGATCGCCCTAAAATTACCCCCTGTTAGATCGATGGCGGTGGCGCGGCGGCGAACGCCGATCCCGCGAGGCAGAGGCGGCCTTGCGGGTCCTGCCACAGCGCGCCGGCGGCGTGCAGGTCGCCGAGCGCGCGGGAGAGTGCCTTGAAGCCTTCCTGTTCGAACCGCTCGGCCAAGGCGGCCATATAAACCGGTTCGCCGGCCAGCAGCGTTTGTATGCGCTCCGCCAGCTCGGCCATGTCGATGTCCGGTCGGGCGGCTTCTTCCGTGATGTCGGGCTTGCCCGTAAAGTCCGCCAGATCGAGCCGGTCGGCGTAGGCATATTCGATGCGTTCGAACCGTTCGCGCGGCAGGTCGTCGGGGATGGTCGCGTCGATGCCGGTTTTCGCCGTGACCGGGGTGATGCCGGGTGTGATGCGCAGGCTGGGATCGAGCGGCTTGGCGCGTAAATCGGGGATGATCACGATGTCGCGGTCGGCCTGTACCCGTGTCGCGATGGCCCATTCCACGTCGGTGCCGTTAAAGACATCGATATCGTCGTCGACCACCACCACATGCTTGATGTCGGATGCGATCAGGGCGGCCATGATGGCGTGCTTGGCGTCGCCAGGCCGTTTGCGGATCGACACGATGGCATGGAAATAGCATGACCCGCCGGGCGTGATGTTGACGTCCACCAGATCCAGGCTGGCGGTCTTGAAGGCGCGGCGCACCGCCGCTTCCCGGTTGGGAGCGCCGGGCAGGATCACCTCCCACGGCATGTGCAGCGCGTAATACATCGCGTCCTTGCGCATGGATATGGCGTTGATGCGCACCTGCGGGTTCCAGTGCAGTCCCCCCATCAGGCGGGTGAATTCGCCGAACCGTCCTTCCGGCTGTGTCCAGCCAACCGGCAGGATCTCCCCTTCCAGCACGATCTCCGCGTCGGCGATGCAGGGCACCGGGATGGTTTCGCAGGGTGTCAGCCGGACCGCCTCGCCGGCGATGCCGCCGGCGATCGCGAGCTCGTTCTGCCCTAATGGCGCGCGGTAGGTCGCGGCGATGTTGACCGCGAGATGTGTCCCCAGATTGATCGAAATGGGCAGCTTCTTGCCGGCCTTGTATGCCTCCAGCGCGAGCCGCTGCATGTCGTTGGGGGTAACGATGTCGATGCCGGTCAGATTCCGTTCGCGTACCAGAAACCGGTAGATCCCGGCATTGAACGCCCCGTCGGGACCCTGGGCGATGGTCACGCCGGCGGTAATCATCGGTCCGCCGTCATGGATGGAAAACAGCGGCACCGGCAGATCGAACAGATCGACATCGCCGCTGGTCCGCACCAGCTCCCGCACCGGCCCGCTATTGACCGCCACGGGTTCGATCGGAGCGTTTAGCCCCGCCTCGATGCGCTTATAAACGTCGCCATAGCCGCAGCCGAACGCTGCCCCGATGCGGTCGCGCGCGGTCGCGATACCGGACACCACCGGCATGGTGTAATCGACGACATTGTGAAAGATCAGCGCCTTGTCCGCCTTGTCCACCAGGGCTGCGATATGACGGATATCGACCGGTTTCACGATATCCTCGATCTGCCCGGCCCGGCGAAGATCGTCGATCATGCCGCGAAAACTGAGAGTCATATGAGTCTGTCCTTGACGCCCTTATGGCATTTGTGCCGGCAAGTATATCGGCGGCGTTGCGCCTGAACAACCGGCGCACTAGCATCGGTGAATGAGCTCGGGCATCACCTCACTCGACCATGTGGCCGTCATGGTCACCGATCTGGACGCGGCGGGTGCTTCCTATGAACGGCTTGGCTTCCGCCTGACACCGCTGTCGCAGCATTCAGGCGCGCTGTCACCGGGTGGGAAGGTGGATAAATGGGGCGTGGCCAATCGCTGCATCATGCTGCGCCGAGGCTATCTGGAATTGATGGGGGTGGTCGATCCCGCGCTCTATGACAACCGTGTGCCCGACTTTCTGGCGCGCTACGAAGGCATCCATATTCTGGCCTTTGGCTGCGAAGATGCCATCGCGACAGCAAACGCACTGGCCGCCGCCGGGTTTGGCGCGACCGGCGTGCATGCCCTGGCGCGAGCGCTTGATACACCCGAAGGTGAGCGCCTCGCCAAATTCAATCTGGTCCGCCTGCCGCCCGAAGAAACGCCGGAAGGCCGCGTCCTGGCCATCGAACATGTGACGCCTGAATATTTGTGGCAGGAACGCTATCTCGATCATCCCAATGGCGCCATGGCGCTGACCGAACTGGTGGTCTGTGTCGACGATGTGAACGAGGCCGCCCGCCGCTATGCAAGATATTTCGGAATTCCCATTACGCGGAACGGAATGGCGGCCGAATGCGGCCTGTTGGTTGGAAAGTTTTTGCTGATGGAGCCTGACGGGTTGCGGAATAGCTACGGGATCGACCCGCCAACGCTGCCATTCGCGGCCGCCGTCACCATTGCGGTTACTGACTTGCAGAAAACACAACACTTGCTGGAAACAAACGGGGTCGCCGTCACTCTACACAACGGGGGGCTGATGGTCGCCGGCTCGGACGCGCATGGCGCAATAGTGGTTTTCGAACCGCTTTCCAGTGAGGCATAAGAGCCTAAAAGGAGCACGATTATGCAGATCGCGAACGGAAACAGAATTCGCTGGCGCCAGAATAAGGCCAACGTGCGGGGCAATCTGGCGATCAAGAAACTGTTGGTCGGGCAACCGGGGACGCCGGAAAATTATTTGTGCAATATCGCCCGGAGCGCCGGCGACTACGGATCACCGCGCCACCGTCACAATTTCGATCAGCTGCGGCTTCTGCTCGATGGCAAGCTGCCGGTCACGCCGCGCCGCTCCATGATGCCGGGCCAGATCGGCTATTTTCCAGAAGGGACATATTATGGCCCGCAGGTCGATGACGGCACCGGCTGGACAATCATGATCGTGCAATTCGGCGGCGCCAGCGGCGAAGGGTTTCTTAGCGCCGACGAGGCGCTGGCCGCCAAGACTTCCCTGGCCCAGGAAGGAGATTTCCAGGGCGGTGTGTTCAGGCGTAAATCGGGGCCCGGAAAGCGCAATCAGGACAGCTATGAAGCGGTCTGGGAACATGCCAACGGGCGCAAACTGGCCTATCCAAAACCGCGTTATGACGCGC
>JAQBTY010000420.1 GCA_027624735.1 Pseudomonadota bacterium
CGATCTCATCAAGCCCGCACCAGAGAGACTGGATTTCCTCCATTGAAAGGAACCTGTTGCGGGGCTTTTCCGACAACCGGCGAATGCCCACAGCCGGGCTGGCGTCAACAATGCCCCGATCCAGACCGAACAGAAAAAAACGGGACAGAACGCTTGCGGTGCGGTTTCGCATGACCGGTGCGCCCCTGTCCGCGATACCATCGAGCAACACGATGAGATCCCGGCGGGTAACTGCCTGCGCCTTCTCATTGCCAAGGTGGGGAATAATTTCGCGGCGAAGAATGCGCTCTTCTTCCGCGGCGGTGACCGGTTTCATATTCGGTTTGGCGTGGCGCTCGATATATTCGTTCACCAGATCGGCCACGGTTTCGGCGTTTCGCTCTGCCTCGCGTGCTTCGGCAATCTCCGCGCCGGGATCGATGCCCTGGCGTAACTTGTCCCGCGCATCGGCCAGCGCTCCATGTGCCTTGGCAAGGCCAGTTTGCGGGTAGGCGCCGAGCACCATGCGCTTTTGCTTGCCGTCAAAACGATAAATGAATGTCCATGATTTGATGCCGTTCGGCGTAACCCTGACCCCGAGGCCGGTACGCCCTGGCTCTTTCTTTTCATACCGCGTTGTCTTCGGTTTAAGCGCCGCAATCTGTCTGTCTGTGAAGGGCATTGTCCGTCTCCTGTTCCGTGCGCCAATGTGACCCCGAACGCATTCGTGGGTCACATTTGCTATGAAATATAATGCACGACATTAAATGACGATACAACACTATATTGACGGAAATACAGGGGTTTTTATAGCCTTACATGTTGCGATGTCGTGCAACACATTTCATTTTTCACTGTTTCATCAGCAGGAACAAAGGCGGCAGGGCCAGCATCACGAAATGGCTGAAGAAATGTCCGGCGCCGATGAGGGCGATCAGCCAGTTGCGGTCGCTCCGTCTGGCTGCGATCGCCGATGTCATGGTGTCATGGCTCCAGTAGGCATGCGATAGGCGCCAAATACGGTATTATGATACCGCATTTCTACTGTGCATGGGGTTGATCCACGAAAAAACACTTTTTACCCCCCCCCCGCAACCGCCTTGCCAAACCGGCCTGGCATCTCAGCGAAGATGCATCCCTGAATCCATGCGGAACACCTCGCCGGTCATGGTGTTGCCGTCCTCGCACAGCCACACCGCCAAGCGGGCGACATCCTTCGGCCAGACGGCGCGTTGCAGCGGGAAATCGGTTTCGGCTTCCTGCACCCGGCGCTGGTAGCCTTCTTCGGTCATTATCTTACGCGTCCAGTTGCCCAGAAGGCCGCCGGGGCAGAGGGCATTCACCCGGACTTCCGGGGCGAGCACCCTTGCGAGCGAGATTGTCAGTGTGTTCAACGCGCCTTTGGAGGCCGAATAGGCCATGGAGCTGCCGTTGCCGACGAAGGCCCCGATGGACGATATATTGACCACGGCTCCCTTGCCGGTCTTCTTGAGGGCCGGCGCGGCCGCCCGGGTCATCTGGAAAGTCCCCACCACGTTTACGGCATAGATGCGGTGAAACTCCTCGCCGCTCAGCGCCTCGAGATCGTCCTGCGGGATGGGCTTGGTGGTCGCCGCGTTATTGACCAGAAAATCGAGCCTGCCCCAGCGGTCGATTGCCTGCGCCGCCATGCGGCGGCAATCCTCATCCCTGGACACGTCGCCCTGTACGATCAGGGTATCGACCCCGTGTTTCGCGCAGGCCGCGGCCGTGGCCGCGGCCCCGTCCTCGTTGGTCACGTAGTTGATGACGACATTGCAGCCTTTCGCGGCCAGCGCCTGCGCCGTTTCGGCGCCTATTCCTGTTAGCGAACTCGATCCGGTAACGATGGCGGCGCGGTCCTTGAGCTCCATGATCCCCTCCCTTTTACTTGTGGGATCACGGTAGCGGAGCAGGGCGGCGCGGGAAAGGGCGAAGCCCGGATTAGCGGATATTATGCCGCGGCAGACCGAATGCTGCGTTCCGGCGGGAAACGCAACGTCATCACGCTGCCTTCGCCCGGCGCGCTATCGAAGGTAAGTGTCCCGCCATGCAGCTCTATCATCGCCTTCACCAGGGGAACCCCGAGACCGGTTCCTTCATGTTCCCTGGCCAGCACGCTGTCGACCTGACCGAAAGGCGCCAGGACCTTCTGCATGTCGTCTTCCGATATGCCAATCCCGCTATCGGATATGACGATCGCCACCCCGCCGTTCTCTTCGACTTTAGCGGAAATACTAACTTCGCCATCCGCCGGCGTGAATTTTACGGCGTTGGACAGAAGATTGAGCATCATCTGCTTGAGGGCCCGTTTATCCGCGTACAGGCGCGGCATGATGCCCGGCAGACGCGGCGCGATATGCAAATTCTTCTCGTCCGCTTTCCCCTTGATGATATTGCAAACCGCGAACACCACCTCTTCCAGGGCGACATTCTCCTCACTGAGCATGAACTTGCCGGCCTCTACCTTGGACAGATCGAGAATGTCATTGATGATATCCAGCAGGTGCGAGCCGCTGGCGTGAATATCGCGGGCGTATTCGACATATTGCGGTATGGCGACATGACCGAACATTTCGTTCTTGATAACCTCGGAAAAACCCATGATGGCGTTCAAGGGCGTCCGAAGTTCATGGCTCATATTGGCCAGGAATTCACTTTTCGTCTGGCTGGCGGTATCCGCCGTTTCCTTGGCATCATGGAGCTGACGGGTAATTTCCCGATAATGGGCCGTGCTTTTTTCAAGATTAGCCTCCAGCTCATTTATATGAACCTGGAGCGCACTCTCCGCCTGATGGCGTTCGCTGACATCCCTCAGCATCAACATCTGAGAAAGCCCACCGGGCCAATTGGTTGTGGCGTGGAACACCTCCACCTGAAGCATCGTTCCATTCCGTCGAAGCACGGCGGTCGTACCGAGAGGCCGCGCGACCCTGACTTTGGTTGGCGCTTCTTCTGTAAGGCCTCGCGGCTTCTGGATAAAAAATTCTTCCAGCCGGCTACCGCACAGGGAATTTGACGAGTCGGCGCCAAGAAGATGCTCGCCCTGCTTATTCACATGAATAATTTGATTTTCCCGATAAACCACAACGGCATCGGGCAATAGATCGAGCAACGAGGCCGCGCTACCAAATTCGTTACCGGCCTCACCACAAGCATCATCCGGGCCAGGAGTAGTCCCTGCTCCGCTCCCGTTGCCGGCCTCTGCCGCCGATCCGCTCGACTCATTAGATGTTGTCATGGTGGGAAGGAGTTAGCCAGACAACGGTAAATTCATGCTTAAACGGCTAATATTTTACCGTCAAACCGCCGAAATCGTAGGGTTCAACAATTTATTACCGACCCGTTAATAACGCCCAAACGGGACACAGGCTGAGTATCAAGGGTGGCTGGCGCTCCCAGACACGATACGCGACTTCTTTCACCGCAGCCGTCGAAATGCTCGGCAAACGGTATCCTCAATCGAATATCAGTTTTAAATATGTGCTGCCGGGCGCCGGCGCGGAAACGCTGGAATCCTTTTCTCACCTGAACGCAAATGCAAAACTGGTGCGCCATCGCCGCCCAATTGTTATCACTGAGCTAGCCCGGATTATTCACGGTGGTCGGATGGTTTGAGCAAGGCGCGTGGTATCGTCCGGGTTGACGG
>JAQBTY010000421.1 GCA_027624735.1 Pseudomonadota bacterium
TTGTTTTCAGCTTCTTTATTGCGCCGAGAAATACAAAAACTCGTGGATGGTCGGCCTTCGCCGACCATGACGGTTTGAGCGAACGAGACTAGATCGGACAGCGCTGTGGAATGGGCATGATGATCACCGACAGCGGCAATCTTGGCGACGTCTTCTCGGCCTATCGGGACAGCGACCGGATAGCCGTTATAGACCTTTACGACGAGAACAACCCCCGAGAAATCAGCTTCCGGGCTTTGAATGAATCCTGTGACGCTGTAGCGCGGGGCCTGCGGCGCTACGGTCTGGGGGTAGGCGATCGCGTCGCCATCGTTGCGCTCAACCGGGTTGAGTATCTGGAGGTCATGTTCGGCGCCATGAGAGCGGGCTGCGTGCCGGTGATGATCAACGCCAAGCTGCCGGCCGATCAGATTCAGTTCATCATCGATGATGCGGGCGCGACGCTGGTGTTTTGCGATCCTGGCTTTATCGATCTTTGCGATCCCGGCATGGCAATCATTGATTTCGATGGCGCCGGTGAGGGGAGCTACGCCGATTTCGTCGACCCAGGCCCTTTCGACTCCTTCGTGCCAGGTCCTGTCGATATCGCCGAACAGCCCTATACATCCGGGTCCACCGGCCGGCCCAAAGGCGTGCTGTTGCACCACAAGGGGCAGCGCTGGATGATCGCGCAGCTTATCCAAAGCCGCGAGCTGACCGAGGACGATTGCGGAATCATTTCCGCGCCGCTCTATCACAAGAATGCCCTTTTGGCGGTGAAGTCGGCGCTGGGGGCGGGCGGGCGCGTGGTGGTGATGGCCCGGTTCGATGTCAAACAGTACCTTCGTTGTATCGAGCGGTACCGGCTGACCATGCTGACCGGCGTACCGACCATGTATGCGCTGATGATCCAGCAGGAGGCGTTGCTGGCGGACACCGATATCAGCTCGGTGCGCGCCATCAGCATGGGATCGGCGCCCGCGTCCGAAGTTTTGCTCGATAACGTGCAGGCGGCGTTTCCCGCTGTGCGGATCAGGCTGAACTACGGCATCACGGAGGGCGGGCCGGTGCTGCTGGCCTGGAAGCACGCAGACGGGCTGGAGCGGCCGCGCAACTCCGTCGGCTATCCGCTGCCGGATGTCGAGTTTAAATTTGTCGGTGGGCCAAGCGCCAATGAAGGTGTGCTGCATACGCGCAATCCCGGTGTGATGATCGGCTATCACAATCTGCCGCAAGAGACCGCGAAATGCTTGCACGACGGTTGGCTCGATACGGGCGACATCCTGCGTCGGGATGAGGATGGCTGGTTCTACTTTATCGGCCGGTCCGACGACATGTTCGTCACCGCTGGCGAGAACATCTATCCCGGCGATGTGGAGACCATGCTGGAACGTCATCCCGATGTGATGCAGGCGGTGGTGGTGCCGGCGCCCAACATGTTAAAGGCCCATGTGCCCCATGCCTTTATTGTGCCCCGGGCGGGCGCTACACTGACCGAAGACGAGGTCAAACAACATGCGTTGGCGAATGCTCCAGCCTATGCCCACCCGCGCCGGGTGTTTTTCATGGATGTGCTTCCCTTGGCCGGCACCAATAAAATCGACCGTAAGTTTCTCAAGGCGCGGGCGGCGGAAGCGGCGCGGGCCGACGGCACTGCGTAGGTATCTTGCCACGGTCGGTGTTCTGCTGCTTTGCCTGTCTGGATGCAGTACCACTCCTGCGACGGCGCCCAATAAGACGTCTAAGGCGATCCCCAAGACGGCCCCTAAAAATGTCGTCGTCAGCCGATCAATCAGCGACGCTATTGCCAAAGTAAATCAGTATCGCGCTGAACATGGGCGCGGACCCGTGACCCTCCACAGGCAGCTCAACGACGCTGCACTGCGACACGCAAGGGCTATGGCGGCGCAGGATTTCTTCAGCCATACCGGCGCGGACGGGTCGACCATGGGTCGACGTCTGACTCAGACAGGTTACATCTGGGGGCTGGTTGCCGAAAATATTGCCGCCGGTCAGAAAAACCCGTCGGAAGCCCTGCAGACCTGGATCGATAGTCCCGGTCATCGCCATAATATTTTGATGAAGGGCGTCATCCATATTGGACTCGCCCACGTCAGGCGCGACCCCGATCAGGGTGAGGTCTCTTTCGAGGATTACTGGGTATTGGTGCTTGCCACGCCGATAAAGTGAGCAGAAATGGGGCAAGGGCGCGGACCCTTTTGACGGATTATTCCCGTTTGACCATAGCCCGAACGCGGGATCAAGTCAGAATGCTGGATCAGGGGGATTTGAAGCCAAAGGCTGACCAATTAGCGCCACTTACCGGCCTTAGTCACACTTATAGGGCCAGATGCGTTTTGTGTCCGTCGGCCCGAACGATCCATCGGCTTTCATGTACGGGACGGGCACCTTCTTTTTGTCGTCAGGCAGTTTCGCCAGGGATTGAGAATCGTAAGGCGGGTCGACCTTATAAAACGCGTTAGGGTCCATCCAGTAACCTTCTTTCGGCGCGACGAACTGTCCATCGTTGGACCACTCCGGTCGGGCGCTGTACAAAATCGCAAAGTGCAAGGCATCGCGGCGGACCCGTCTTCCCCTCTTTCCCGTGTTGCTCGTCTTCCCGATTTCCTCACCTATCTTTACCGTGGCGCCGATCGGCAGCGGAGACATCTCCGCCAGGTGGGTGTACTGAGAATAGGTCCAGAACGGGAGACCGGTCTGGTCCGGTCCGTGGCGCAGCATCACCTCGATGCCCTTGCGGTTGTCCTCGTTTTCGAATTTTCCGACAACCGTGCCGTCCGCCACCGTCCTTACCGGTGTCCCCCGCGGCTGGGGGATGTCTATTCCCTTGTGGATGGCGGGCCACGGACGCTTATGGGAATAATCGATGGCCCATTTTTCGCTGTCGATTTCCGGGCAATTTCCGTCGCCGATGAATTTTGGCGCCAGCCCCGTCTCGATAGCACCCCGGGCTTTCTGTATCGCCACGGCGCCGGCTCTGTTCTGGCGGCCGTTCTTGCCGACCATCATGCGAACCTCGTCGGAAATCCCGTCGGCGGGGATGAAACCTTCCAAATCCGCTACCCCATGCGCCACAGTCACGCTTTTATTCTCAATACCATCGACCCTTGGAACGTCTTGTTGTTTGCCGCTGCGGTTCTTTGACTGATTTCCCAATAATTTCTCGATGAAGGCGCGGCGTTCAGACCGGCTAAGAACGCGAAATTCCCGGCGCTCGTCCCGGCTCATATTGTCGATGATCTGCCGCGCTTCCGGCCCCAGATCGTTCCCGCCACGCCGTTGCGCGAGAGTATCGTTTCCGATCAGAAATGAACAAAGAAGAGCTATTGCGGACGCGGTGGCGGTCCACCGATAAATCCTTAATCGGTACAACAAAATTCTGCGCATGGCGAATATCCGCATTAGTGAAACCAAACGAAGGTAAACTGCAGAACAGGGTACTAATCAACGATTAAAGTTCGCTAATGAGCGTGATTGTGTTGGGTAGCCCCCCCCGCCCTGACGTGACCTCGGCAGGCGCGTTCATCTCGCCCACAATGGCGGATTTTAGCGCCCGGCAGGAAAATTGGTCTTATACCAAGTCTCGCGGAGTGAGACTCACAAAGGGGATTTCTGAATCGGTCTATTTGTGATTCAAGA
>JAQBTY010000422.1 GCA_027624735.1 Pseudomonadota bacterium
TTCCGTAAATCGACCACGCTTCATCGTCCGTCTCCTTCCTCGGAAACAGACCCTAACCTCAAAACAGGGAATTTTCAGGGGGCATGGTCATGGGTTACCAACGGCATTTACAAGATTTTAAATGCCGAGGATCTGGCTAAACAGAGAGGCGAGCTAGACTTGGCCGATTTATCCCATATTTTAAACAAGGAGGAGTATCCGAAGGCCCGACATAACTTCCTGTTCGACCTGATGCGCAAGTTTGAGCTGTGCTTCAGCTTCCCTGAAGATGACGGTCGTTTCCTTATTCCAGAGCTTCTCGATAAACAGCAACCACCCGACGTTGGGGACTTCGAACCAACCAGTTGCCTTAACTTTCAATATCATTACCCTATTTTGCCCGAAGGCTTGCTCCCACGATTGATTGTGCGTACGCATGGGCTGAGTACGAACCTTCCCCGGTGGCGCTCGGGTGTAATCCTGCAATTCGAGAAAAATCATGCGCTCGTCAAGGCCGATGTACACGATAAGAAGGTCTTTATCTCCGTATCCGGACCACATGAAGGCCGGCGACGATTGCTGGCGGTGATCCGATCCGATTTCGCGCACATTCACACGAGCTTCAAATTTGACCCAATGGAGATGGTACCCCTTCCAGATCATCCTGAGGAAGTGGTGTCCTATCAGGAACTACTCGTAATGGAAGAGGCTGGCCGGCAAAATTTTCCTAAAGTAATTGGCAGCGAGGTGGTGGACCTCGACATTTTAGCGTTACTTAATGGCGTCGACCTCGAGGGAACTCGAGAGGCAAAAAGCAATAAAAGGATGACAAGGAATGCGAAGAAACTGTTCTACAGTTATTCGCACAAAGACGAATCGTTACGCACCGAATTGGAAACTCATCTTAAGATTCTGCTCCGTCGTGGACTGATCGAATCTTGGCACGACCGCAAGATTGAGGCCGGCGACGATTGGAAAGCAAGCATCGATGAAAATCTGGAAAGTGCTGACATTATCCTACTTTTAATAAGCGCGGATTTCGTTGCCTCAGATTACTGCTGGGAAATAGAAATGAAGCGGGCCTTGGAACGGCATAAGGCCGGCGAGGCTCAGGTGGTCCCCGTCATTATACGGGATGTCGATTGGCATAAAGCTCCATTTGGAAAGCTCCAAGCGCTCCCCACGGACGGCAAAGCCGTAACTACGTGGTCGAACAAGGATACGGCTTGGCGAAATGTTGCCGAGGGTATCGAAAAAATCGTGGGCGGCGTGCGACGAAATTATTGACCCCGAGCCTGAATTGAGAACCGTCTGTCATAAAATACGCCGCCTGCCGTGAAAGCTGAAGTTGCTTTGATGCCTAAGTTTGCTGGGCTCTGATTTTAGCCTACGGGGCGGGGTGTGTCACGGGGGTGGGCGGGATTGTCGGCGGCGATTTTGACGCTTAATTCAAACATTTCGTTTCCCCCTCTACTTACCCCATACCCCCCATGGGCCGGCGTTCTTAGCCTTCCGGATAAGCCGAGTTGCCAATCGGGCAAATTCGGGACAATCTTGGTCCCACAATCGCTTCAATCGAAAAAACGCCAGGGAGTTTTCATCATGAGACAGGGTGCGCGAATACAGATGGCCGCGGTGGCTGCCGTCATTGTCAGCTTTTCCGCCGGCACCGCCGCCGCCGATGCGGTCGCCGATTTCTACAAGAACAAGACGGTGACCATCGTGGTTTCCGCCGGACCGGGCGGCAACCATTCGAACTACTCGCTTTTGTTCGCGCCGTACTGGAAGAAATACATGCCGGGCCATCCGACCTTCATCATCCAGAACATGGGCGGCGCCGGCGGCACCAAGGCGGCGAACTATCTTTATAACTCCGCGCCGAAAGACGGCAGCTATATCGGCATTCTGCTGTCCGACACGCCGCTGGCTGCGCGGATACGGACCACCGGGGTAAAATACGATCCGTCGAAATTCCAGTTCCTCGGCGGCGCCGACTGGACGCGCTCCATGTTCACTGTGTGGAAGGGCCACGGCATCAATTCCATGGAGGACGTCAAGAAGAAGGAAGTCATTTGCGGGTCCAGCGGCAAGGGCTCGCAAACCTACACCTTCCCGAAGCTGGCGAACCATTTTCTCGGCACCAAATTCAAGGTCATTACCGGGTACCGCGGCATGAACTCCGTCGATGCCGCCGTCGACCGGGGCGAGGTGTTCTGCCGGGTCGGCGTCTATGAATCCATCGTCGCGATCCGGCCGCACTGGCTGACCGAAAAGAAGGTGGTGCATATCGCCGCCGCCGATCTGGAGCGGCTGCCCGTCGAGCCCACTATTCCGACATTGATAGAAATGGTGCAGGGTGAGGACGCCAAGGCGGTGCTCCGGCTGTTCTTTTCCGGCGGCGTCATCGGGCGCGCCTGGCTGACACCGCCGGGCGTTCCGGCCGACCGCCTCGCCGCGCTGCGCGACGCCTTCCAGAAGGCATTCAACGATCCCGAAGCAATCGCCGGTATGAAGAAACGCAAGATGCATCATGAGGCGGTTACCTGGCAAAAGCAGCAGGAAACCGTGCAGTACATCATGACCGCGCCGGACAGGCTGCTCGACATCGCAAAGACGGCTCTTAAATAGCGGCGGACGATTACGCATACGGGAAGGTCACGAAATAATGCAAATCAACAAACTAACACCCAGCTTCGCGGCGGAGATCGTCGGGGCCGACGTCGCGGCCCTGACCGATGCGGATTTCGCGGCGATCATGGAGGCGTTTCTGGCGTATCAGGTGATTGTGATCCGCGGACAAAGCCTCGCGCCCGCCGAACAGAAAGATTTCAGCCGGCGGTTCGGTGAGCTGGATTTTCATATCTCGAGCAAGAACAAGCACAAGGATCATCCGGAGCTGCTGATCCTGTCCAACAAGAAGATCAATGGCGAATGGGTCGGCGCCACCGCTGCCGGCGATGAATGGCATACCGATACGCAATACACGCCGGTGCCCAGCAAATGCACCATGCTGCATGCCCTCGAGGTGCCGGAAGAAGGCGGCGAGACGGCGTTCATCAATACCTACGCCGCGTTCGAGGATCTGGATGAGGCGACGCGCGACCGCATCGCGGATTTGCGCAGCATCAATTCATGGAACCGGCTGAAAAACCCGCGCGTGAAAGTCCCGGAACAGCATGGCGACGGCAAGAGCACCTATGACATCGGCCATCCCGACGTGGTGCACCCCATCGTGCGCACCCACCCGGAAACGGGCCGCAAGGCGCTTTATGTCTCGCCGCGCCATACCCTGTTCGTCGACGGTATGGACGAAGACAAGTCAGAAGAGCTGTTGCAGGAATTGTTCGCGGCGCAGCAGCGGCCGGATCATATCTACGTTCACAAATGGCGGCTCGGCGACATCGTGATCTGGGACAATCGCTGCACGCTCCATAAGGGCATGGGCGGCATCAAACCGCCCGGCATCCGCCATCTGCACCGCACGCTGATGCAAGGCAGCGTACCGGTGTGAGTCCAAAGTGACCGTCCGGTGAACCAGCCCTGCCGCCGGTAACGCTGGGCTGTTACGCTCAGGTCTGAGCGTAACGCCATGGGAGCAGTTCGTCGATACGGGTGATCTTGTGATCGGCAATGCGGGCAAGGG
>JAQBTY010000423.1 GCA_027624735.1 Pseudomonadota bacterium
ACCGCCTTCGCCGCGTTATGTTTCCCCGTGGGGTAAATCCCGGTCACCGGCGACTTTTTCAACGGGCTGATAGGCATCGGCAAAGGCGCAGTAGTGGGAAAATTCTTCGTACAGGCCTTCGAGACGATCCAGGATCACCGCCCGGGGAACATCGATATCAATCTTGGGAAACACCGCGAGAAGATCCTCAAGCGGCCCAACGTAAAGACCACGCGGATCGCCAAGCGGGGTGTCCCATACTTCCTTTCGCGCCTGACGCAAAATCCAGAGCTTGTCGGTCTCGCGGTTGCGGCGCGGGGACTCCCAATAAGTGCTGAATACTTCCGCCTCGCCGGCGAATAACGGTGTAACTGCCTCGATCAACCGCTTCAGATTAGCGCTGACTGCCATGATTGTCCTGTTCGTCTTAAACGTTGGTAGGCGGTACATTATCGCGGCAGGACAGGATCGAACACAAGGTATCGACCCAGTTCACGCAAGAACCGCCAGGGCGAGCGCTGTAGCAACCAATAGACAGGCAATCGATATCAAAAATATCGCTCTTTGTATGTCTGAAACAGTTGCACGGGCACGGCCTTCTCCAATCCATGCGCCGGCTATGGTGTCATTGCCATAAGGACGGGGCCCGCCCAAGGCCACCCCAAGCGCCCCTGCCATCGCCCCCTCACCACGAGAATCCGACCGGCCGCCGCGCGCACCGAGATCGCTGACCCAACCTCTGAATGCCGCTAGAGAACTTGTCCGGGGCACGAAAATTGCGGCGATACTGATGGCAGGGCCCGCGATGATAGAAGGCACTAAATTCAAAATATCATCGACCCGGGCGGCAACAAAGCCGAAGGATGCGTGACGTGGCGAATTTTTTCCGATCACGTCGGCAACCGCATTAATCGACCTGCACAAAAAAACACCGGGCAGACCAAGCAACAGATACCAGAATATCGTGGCCAGAAAACGGTCGGAAAAACGTGCCGTACCACCCTCAATGGCCGCGCGCGCAACACCAAAATTATCCAGCGCCCGCGCGTCGTAACGGACCAATGGATCCACAGCACCACGCGCGTCGTCAAAATTCCCGGCAGATAACTGCCGCCATCCTCTTTGCATCCTGCCGATGCAATCGCGCTGCCGCAACAACGCGATCAGAGCCACCGCTTCGATCACCCACCCGTTAGGAACCTCTCTGGCAACGCCGCTCAGAGCTGAGCCAACGATCCAAGCCGGAACCGAAACGGCCAGAACAACGAAAAGACCGCGCATTCGACGCGCGTCACCGCCGCGTTGCACTCGGTTCAGCTTACTGTCAAACCACCCGGTCAGCCCCCTGATCGCATTGAGCGGTGCGTCACAAACAACACGAAGACCAGGCAGGGTTCCGACGAGCGCATCCGCAACCACGACCATAAGCAGCAGAAAAAGAGGAGCATCGCCACCCCAGTCAGATGCAACTGCCATATATTCTCAATCTTGCCTTGATGAGTCCGGGACAGGGACAGGCGCGCGTCATTCGCGGACGCCCGCCTTGCGCAATAAACGCGATATGGTCGATTTACGATTCCAGTCCGCCCACATCAACGCCGTTCTTCCGGTGTAATCACGCAATTCAGGATTGGCGCCCTTGGCCAGAAGAAATTGCACGATATCCAGATGCCCCAATTTTGCCGCCGTCATGAGTGGCGTAATGCCCTGCCTATTTTCGATGTCTTTATTCGCTCCAGCCGCAAGCAGGGCCTCGCCAATCTCTGTGTCGCCCTGGCTGGCGGCATAGAACAGGGCCGAATTACCCAGCTTATCCCGATGATTTATTTTCGCGGATCGTTTTATCAGAATATCCAGAATATCCAGGCTGCCGATCAGCGCGGCATAGATGAGCGGGGACCGACCGTCGAAATCCCGAACTTCGATATTTTCGTCAGCCGCGAAGGCCGCCTCAACCCGCTTGGGATCATTGGCTTTAATCGCCTCGAGCAACGGATTGCCGCCGAACAGTTCTATATCGGCGGCGGCGGGCCGCGCCAAGATCGGCACGAGCATCAACATGACCAATGCCGCGGCAACGCCTTTCATGGCCGTATGGATAAACAACGCCAGATGATGGGACATGGTCTTTCGCAACAATCCACCGCTATAATATTTAAGACGCAAAATTTCAGATAGGGCGCTTGGCCGAATTCACGGTCGGCAATTTACCCGTAATTAGGATGACTGGCCAGTTGGAGCAAGGCCGACAAGGCAACTTCCAGCTATCACTGGCACTACACGGACCCTATTGCTATATCTAACGAACTTACGATCATTTCTCACGGCGCCATGCACACCTAACGTCGCCTTAAAAATATTATACAATGAATCACAGACTAGTTCGAATTACGCTGTTCTCCGCCCTGAGCGTTGTCATTGCCATGCTGTTCGCGTGGCAATATGGCTTTCTACCATCGGGCGGCGGCCGTTCGGGCACGTCCGGCATTGCCCAAATCGGCGGCCCCTTTACCCTGATTGATCATAAGGGAACTGTCCGGACGGAAAAGGATTTTCGCGGCAAGTTGATGCTGATCTATTTCGGCTACACTTTTTGTCCGGACGCCTGTCCCACCGCCTTGCAAATAATGAGCGTCGCCGTCCAGAATCTTGGCAAGACAGCGGACTCCGTCACGCCTGTCTTAATTACCATAGATCCCGAGCGCGATACGCCTAGGCGCCTCAGCGAGTATGTTAAAAACTTTGACCCGCGCATGGTGGGCCTAACCGGTTCGGCGGAACAGATAAAACAGGCTGCTAAAGTCTACCGCGTCTATTATCGCAAAGCGGCGCCCGCTTCGGGCTCCCCACCCAATGATTACCTAATGGACCATTCTTCGGTGGTCTATCTGATGGATCGCGAAGGCCGCTACCTCACCCACTTTACCCATCAGTCGCCATCGGAAAAAATAGAAGCGGCCATCCGGAATAATTTGTAGAACGCTGATCAAGGCGATGGATAAAAAAAATTCTGCCGGCAACGAAACCGCCGAAGAAGGCAGTCCTTTTTGGAAGCGTAAGCGGCTTGATCAGATGTCACGGCCCGAGTGGGAATCGTTGTGCGACGGGTGCGGCCGCTGCTGTCTGCTCAAGTTGGAAGACGCCGACACGGGAGACATCGACTATACCGATATCGCCTGCCGGCTGTTGGATCTGGGCAGTTGCAAATGCGGTGATTATAAAAATCGCAAACGTCGGGTCCCCGACTGCGTGGTGCTGACGGCAGCAAAAATAAATGATTTACATTGGATGCCATCGACCTGCGCCTACCGGTTGATCCATGAGGGCAAGGATTTGGCCTGGTGGCACCCGCTGGTGTCAGGTGATCCGGACACGGTTCATCAGGCCGGTATTTCAGTACGCAATCGCGTGGTCCCCGAAGAACGGGGAGATGACCCGGAAGACCGGATCGTTACATGGCCGGTTTAGCGTCAGCCTTTAGGCGCCCTTTTGCCTGATGCTGACCAGGCCGACACCGGACAGGATCAGGGCGATCGCGCCCCAGACCCAGAGGCTTAGGGTTTCGCCGAGGATAACAGCCCGTTGAAAAAGTCGCCGGTGACCGGGATTTACCCCACGGGGAAACATA
>JAQBTY010000424.1 GCA_027624735.1 Pseudomonadota bacterium
GACGTTCAACCGCAGTTACCACATATAGACGAGCCTGAGTTAACGGGATAAGCCACGATTTTTTGTGGGATTAGGTTTATTACCGGCAGAGATCGTCCAGGGGGTATTTAAAAGTCAGCTGTAAAGTCTGCGCATCGAGAATGAGGGCGGCGACAATATTTACATCCGAGGCGGATCGCGGCGCCTTTCCTATGCCGGTAAAATGTAATCGTGAAAAAGGCTCTAGGGGCGACGTCAGACCTGGCGATATCGGATCATTCCATCCGGATCGCGCTGTTTGGCCAGCAATCCGTCGGTGACCAGGTAGTTGGCGTGCGCCAGCGCTTCGCCAATGGCGAAACCCAGCTGATGCTGATCAAGCTCGCGGCGAAACAGATGGGGGATCAGCTCGCGCGCGGTAAGCGGCGCCGAGCAGGCGTCATGGGTCGCCTCGAGCCGTTCTTCATGATGTTCAGCCAGGCCGTCGAGCCGATCGTGCAGCCCGTAAAACGGGCGGTCGTGGGAAGGTAAAACCAGCGCGTCCGGCGCGACGTCGCGAAATTTCTTCAGGCTTTCGAGATAGAGCCGCAGCGGATCCCCATCGGGTTCATTACATTGCAAGCTGACATTGGTTGAAATGCGCGGCAATACCTGGTCGCCCGAGATTAATATATTGCGCTCGGAACACCACAAAGCCGCGTGTTCGGGCGAATGGCCGGCGCCGGTTATCACTTGCCAGCTATGTCCATCGATCGGGAATATTTCCCCATCCATCATGCGGCGAAAGCTGACTGGCAACGGCAGGATAATCTTGGAAAAATCCGGGCGGGTTTGACGATACCCGTCGGTGCCTTCTTTCTCCATGCCGTTTTCAGCGTAGAACGCCATGCGCGCGTCGATGTCGGCGGTCGGACCGCCAAAGCGGTTCAACTGTGCCTGCATCCATTCCGAATAGGTCATCCAGATGGGAGCTTCCCAGCGTTCGGCGAACCAGCCGGCGAGCGAGGCATGATCGGGATGGAAATGCGAGACGATGATGCGCCGGATCGGCCTGCCGTCGAGCAGCCGGTCGAAGATGGCTTCCCAATACGCCAGCGTTTCAGGCGTATTGTAGCCGGTATCGATGACCGTCCAGCCGTCGCCATCGGTGAGCAGCCACAGGTTAATGTGGTTGAGCGCGAACGGCAGCTCCATCCGGATCCAATGGATACCCGGTGCGACTTCCAGCGTCTCACCGTAGTCAAGCCGCTCAAAAGGGTAGTCGGGCTTTCTGGTCATGGCGACGGCTACGCGGAAACGCGAAGGGTCAACGATATCCAGACGATGTCACGGATCCGTATGGTTTGTGACTCCCGGGATATCCGTTTCGGACTGGATTGGTTTACCGTCAACATCGTCGATCATGGCCGGCTTGTCCGTCTTGGCTTTCTGCTTCGCCGCGCGTTTCTCGGCTCGTTCGACAGCCCGCCGGGATTTTTCTATGGCGGCGGACAGATCCTCCCGCGAACACAGGCCGAGCGCCACGGGGTCGCGTGGTTTAATATTCGCCATGTTCCAGTGGGAGCGGTCGCGGATGCCGTTAATGGTGGGTTTGGTTGTCCCGACCAGGCGCGCGATCTGGCCATCCGACAATTCCGGAAAATTGCGCAACAACCAGGAAATCCCGTCGGGGCGGTCCTGCCGCCTTGCCACCGGCGTGTAGCGCGGTCCGCTTGTCCGGGGGGACGGCCGCGGTACCTTGACTTCAGCCAGTTCGAGTTTCGCCGTGGGGTCCTCGGAACAGCGGTCGATCTCTTCCTTGGTCAATTGCCCATTGGAAATCGGATCGAATCCCGCCATGCCGATCGCGACGTCGCCATCGGCTATGCTTTTAACTTCCAGCGGATGCAGACTACAGAAGGCCGCGACCTGATCGAAGGTGAGGGCGGTGTGTTCGATAAGCCATACGGCGGTTGCTTTGGGCATAAGAACCTGGCCCATAATTCCTCCTTAATAATTAAATCCCTGGCGGGCGACTTCTTACGCTATCGATCCAACGGCGGCGCCAACACGATTGAGCAGCCATCAGGGAACAGAGCTGGATTGGGATTAGAATTTCAACGCCCACCATCAAACGGTAAGCACGATTTTACCGATATGTGCGCTGGAGTCCATCAAAGCGTGCGCCTCCGACGCATTCTGTAAAAGAAAAGTTCTGTGGATCAAAGGTTTAACGGTGCCGGCCGCGATGAGGGGCCAGACAATTTCCGCCAAGGATTGGGCGATGACAGCCTTTTCCGCAACTGATCTAGGACGCAGGGTCGATCCTGTAAAGACAATTTGCTTGATCATGATCAAATGGACCGCGATTTCCGCCTTGGTGCCGTTCTGAACAGCGATCTGCACCAGACGCCCGCCTTTGCCGAGGACGGCCAGATTGCGTCCCACATAATCGCCCCCGACCATGTCGAGCACCACGTCGGCCCCTTTGCCGCCGGTGATTTCCTTCATCACTGCGACAAAATCTTCTTCATGGTAGTTGATTGCCCGTTCCGCGCCGAGCGCTTCGCAGGCCCGGCATTTTTCAGCCGATCCGGCGGTGATGAAAACCTTGGCGCCGAAGGCCCGCGCGAGCTGTATGGCGGTCGTGCCGATACCGCTCGACCCGCCATGGATCAGGACCGTCTCGCCGTCCGACAGGCCGCCGCGGGTGAAAAGATTGTCCCAGACCGTGAAAAACGTCTCGGGCAGCGCGGCCGCCTCGATCATGGTCAGCCCCTTCGGTATGGGCAGGCATTGCGGCGCCGGCGCCAGACAATAGGTGGCATAGCCGCCGCCGGACAACAGCGCGCAGACAGGGTCGCCGACCGACCAGCCGGTCACGCCGCCGCCGATTGCCGCCACGGTCCCCGCGACCTCCAGCCCCGGAATATCGGAAGCGCCCGGCGGTGGGGGATAGTTCCCCGTCCGCTGCATGACATCGGGCCGGTTGATTCCGGCGGCCGCGATTTTGATCAGGATTTCACCGGTACTGGGGACCGGCATTGGCCGGGTTGCCGGAACCAGAACATCCGGTCCGCCGGGCTCACGGATTTCAATGACGGTCATCTGAGCGGGCAGGGAATTTGACATTTCGGTATTTCGTTTCGACTATTGGCAACGCGGTTGCAGGTCTACCGCCAACGTCCAGCACTAGCAAGTATCCAGGTATCGAAGACACGCCAATCGCCGGAAACAATGATAGCAGGAGGGCACTATGGAAGACGAAGACGATCTGCCGAGAAAAATGGACTGGCAACCGAAAAACCTGGCGTCGCTCTCCATCGATCAGCTGGAGGATTATATCAGAATCCTGGAGGGTGAAATCGCGCGGGTGCGCACCGATATGGCGGCGAAGCGATCCAAACTTGGCGCTGCCGAGGCGTTCTTCAAGAAGGAATAGGGCCGCGAACGGACAGGGCGAGGAGGGTGACAAAGCCGAGCTGTCCATGGAGGTAGAGGGCTGGAAAAGGCGCTAGGTCTGGTTAGCTAAAGCGCGCCGGTTATGGAGCTTGCTTCCCTATCTGCAGAATGTGCACCTAGCCCGAATTATTCACGGTGCGGCGTTTAATGGTTGGTGAGCATGGATTAACCTGTTGAGATTC
>JAQBTY010000425.1 GCA_027624735.1 Pseudomonadota bacterium
CGACCGACGGCGATACCTGGGCATCGGCCCGCGCGAAGGTGCCAAAACCGCAATCGGAGCTGGCGATGACGCGGTCGCACCCCACCACGCTGGCCCAGTTGCACAGGCGCTGGGCGATCAGTTTCGGGTGCTCGACAAAGTTGGACGTCGAATCGATAACGCCCGGAATCAATATTTTGTGGCCCGGTATTTTGGCGTCTTTTATGTCTTCCCATTCATGTTCATGGCGCGGGTTGGCGCCCTCGAACAGGATGGCGTCGGGCCGCGCCTTCATCAGGACGGGGAAGATCTTTGACAGCGGGAAATCGTGGGTGTGCGGGCCTTCGTAATTGCCCCAGCAGATATGCAGCCGCATGCGATCGGCGGGAATGTTGGCGGTCGCCGCGTTCACCGCCTCGGCGTTGCGCTCGGCCTTTTTCAGGAACTCGTCGTCTGACAGCTTCTGGTACTGGTTGTGGCGGGCGGAGCCGAGGTCGGGACAATCGATCTGCAGCAAATACCCCGCTTTGTGAATTGCCTCATATTCGGTTTTCATGGCATCGGCCATGGCCTCGATATAGGAATTTTCGTCCTTGTAGTAATCGTTGGGGACGAACTTGCTGAGAACGCCCGGAGACGCCGCGTTCATGAAGGCCTCCTTCGGTTTGGCGGCGCTAACGGCGGCGTTCAGATGCGCGATATCCCGTTCCAGCGGCGCCCGGTTCTCATAGGACAACGGGCCGACAACCCAGGGCCGGCCATATTGCAGGGCCCAGCCCGCCCGCGCCTTGCGCGCCTGTTCCGCGAAATCGGGATGCTCCATCATGTCGAGATTGACCACGTCTTCCGGCACGGTGGCGCCCGGCGGCTGGCCTTCCTGGATACCGGACAGGCGGTGCTTGACGTAGAACGTATAGGCGATCTTGCCCATCTCGCCATCGCTGACGATATCGATCCCGGTTTCCACCTGCATCGCGACAATATCGTTGACCGCCGCCGCCACGCGCGCCTCCAGCGCCGCGGGATCGGCAAGCCGGCCCTGATCCTCATCGGTCAGCAGCTTGAAAAGATCCGGCGGCCTTGGCAGGCTGCCCACATGGGTGGTCAGAATACGATCTTTGCTGGTTTCCATGGCCGCCGCGCCTCTCCTGTCAAAATTATCGCAAGATTATCGATTGATCGCAGAGTAAACCGCCTGGCGCGTTGATGAAAAGCACGCTTTGGACATTTCAGCTATAAGGATCACAACAGGGCAGGATCGAGGTCGCGCTATGACAGAAACCGGTTTGACAGTCTGGGGCATCGGAACACCGCGCACGTTACGGGCGCACTGGATGCTGGCGGAATTCGGACTCACGTACGACTGCCGGCCGATCACATCGCGCAGTGGCGAGACCACGACGCCTGCGTTCCTGGCGCTCAACCCGAAGCACAAGATCCCGGTGCTGCAACATGGCGACCGGGTCCTGACCGAAAGCGCCGCCATCACGACCTATATCAGCGAAGCGTTCGACGCGCCCGCGGGGTTCTTCGTGCCCACGAATGCAAAATCACGCGCCACGCTGAACGAATGGTGTTTTTTTATCATGACGGAGCTGGATGCGCTGTCCATGTATGTCATCCGCAAACATCAGGATCTGCACGAAATTTATGGCGCGGCGCCGGCGGCGGTCGAGGCGGCAAAAGACAATTTCGCCGAACTGACGGGGGCCGTGTTCGACAGCAGCGGAAATGACCGCGAATTCTTGATGCCGGACGGCATGAGCGTCGCCGATATTCTGCTGACCACCTGCATCCAATCGGCCCAGCGCCGCCAAATCTCCCTACCCGACTACCTGATCGACTATAATGACCGCATGAGCCAACGCCCCGCGTTCCGCCAGGCCCTTACGATCAACAATCCGGAGCGGGCTGGCCCCGACCAGAAATTCAGTCCTCGCCCACCCCGAGCCTCTTCGCCAAATAATGATCGACGCTAAATCGTCCCGGACCGGTGGTCATGAGCCAACCGAACAGGATGACATACATCACTTGGGGCAGATAAAGGAACCAGCTCATCCATTCGAGGAATCCAATCCCCTTCGGGATGATTTCGTGAATTTCCACCGTGACGATGGCGACAATCATGGCGATTGTCAGGGCAATGGAGCAGAAGGTCGAGAGTAACCCGATCATCAAGAACAGGCCGCCAAAAAATTCCGTGCTACCGAGGAATAGCGCCATGAAATCAGGGAAAGGCATCCCGATTTTTGCCATCAACTGAATGAGGTGCTCATGTTTCGCGGCGACGAAAAGCTTGTTGTAACCCGACACGGCAAAAAACAGCCCTAATGAAAAACGCGCCACCAAAATCGGCAGCCATTCCAACCCCCGGCAGCCTGTGAGCACCATCTTGATCAACGGATTAAACATGGAAAGCATGGGTCGTTCTCCTTGACTGTTCATCAACCAGTTGTTTTGGCCTTCTCGTGATCACACGCCTTTGAAGCCGGTACGGCTTTCGGCCTCGAGCGAGGGAGCCGCATCGGGCGCCACCATTGCGATTGCTCCCTTTTGACGGGCTCCCAGCAGACACAGGGCGATGCCCGCGATCAATACGGCGCCGCCAATATAGTGCGCTTGCAGGGGCTTTTCGCCGAGTATGAGAAAGGCGGCAAGAATACCGGCAACAGGCGAAAAGGAAGTCACAACCGACACATCGATAGATCGAGATCTACGCACCCCGAAATCCCACGCCAGTTGTCCACTGACAACGATAATGCCGCCGTAGAGCGCCATCCATTGCCACAGCATCGGCGACCCCAGATCAACAAAGTGAATGGGGCCGAAAAGGTAGATTACCACGAAAAAAAAGCCGATCGTGCCGACGCCCGTACGGAAGACGGAAAAAATCCCAACCGGCACAGTCTTCAGCCAGGATCGCGCGATTATTGTTGAAAATGCGTAGGTAACCGCCGCGAGCGCGGCGAACAATTCGCCCCGGCCGATCATCACATCGCTGCCCTTTGGCTGCAGCAATATGGTCAAGGCAACGCCGGTAAGGCACAGCAGGGAACCCAATATGGACCATACACCGCAACGATCCCTGAAGACGAGCCAGGCCAGAAAAAGCAGAAGCGGGGGCTCGAGCTGACTCACCAGCACAATATTCGTCACCATGGTGTTTTCGATGGCCAGGAAAAAAAGCCATGGGGCAATGCCGTTGGCCAGCAGGCCGATGACCAAGAGGCCGCACCATTCCCGCCACGACAGGCCGCGCAGGGTTTCAATCGTCCATGTCTTGCGGTGAACCGCATACAAGACCACCAGGGCACAGGCATTTCCGGCAAACAACAGATTGCAAAATGAGATCGCGTTGCGACCATCGATGGGGTATTGCGCGCCAAGATCGCTCAGGATACGAACGACCGAACCCGCCGCGCCAAAAACGAGGATCGAGAACCACAACAGGGCTGGACCAGGAATTCGTTGAAGCAATTCAATCTACCGACCGAGCGAAAAGGATACGGCATATCGTTTTTTTGCCGTCTTCGCCGACCGCCGCCTCCCTAACAGCCCGTTGACGAAGTCTGCACTGGACGGATGCGGCGTGGTCTGATTCTCTGATGTCCTG
>JAQBTY010000426.1 GCA_027624735.1 Pseudomonadota bacterium
TGCCATATCGCCGACAACCTTTTCCTCAATGCCGTTAAATCCGTGGTAATGCTGATTCTTACAATAATCGCCCTGGGGATTGCCGCCTTCATAGAGGCGAACCTCCGCGACCGACGCCTTTTCCAGTTTGTCCTTGATGTCACCGGCACCACTTGCAGGCGTCGTACCGCAACCGTCCTGCTGGTGATGCACGATCAGCGCGGGGCCGGTGTACTTCTCAAGATCAAAATCGAGGACCTGGGATTCGTGGCTGCTATTTTTGGTAATCGAGGACGTGAACACCAGACCGTCCGGGCGGTCTTGCCCGCTCAGGCGGCCGCCGGCATGGGCAACTGAAATCGTCCCCGCGCTGGTGCCAAGGAACCATACGGGTAGCTTGTAGCTCATTCGGGCGTGGCGCATCAGGGCGCGAAGATCATCGGTGTAGTCGGAAACATGGCGAAAACCGCGAAGGCCCTGGCCCTTTTTGCGGTCGCTGGGAACATCGGGAACCATTGTCACGAAGCCGGCCCTTGCGAACATCTCCCGAGTGCGGACCACGAAATTACCGTCCTTCTTGATTTTCCCGTTTCGCTTGATGCCGAGCTTGCCGCCGCCACCGGCAAACAAAATCACCACCGCCTTGGGCGCGTCCGGAACAATCACAGCGACGCGCAAGGTGACGCCCTCGCGGGGTTTGAGATCGACAGCGATGTCAGCCCAGGCTGGCGCCACCGTCGTACCCCAAACTAAGACGGCGGCGAAGATTATAAATCTTTTCTGCAAATCCATCAGTGGATACTCCAAATGTATCGGCTATCCCATCGGGCAAAACGGCGGCGACCGTATCTAATCTTCATCGCCAATGAATATTCTGGTGTCCGCAATCGCCGGTCGGTTTCAAGTTGATAACATCAAGTACACATCCTTTTGGTTCTAGGACGAGAGTATTGAAGAAGTATGTTGAAATTAGCCTCTGACTGGATCGATTAACTTGAGCTTAATTGAAATATATTTTGGGGCTGATGGCGCCGGCAGCGTCTTGCTAAGCGGGCTCGGCGTCGCAGGATGGCTACGTCAGAGGGGCCGAGAAAGCCAAAGGTGCGTTGTAGGCAGGCGTTACAGCCCGCTAACAAGGATCCAGCCCACGGCGATAGGGGCGACGTAGCGGCAGATGAAGCGCCAGACCGGTGCAAGCTGGAAGCGATGGGCGCCTCCACCAGTGGCTTCGTCCAGCGCGCGGGGGTAAATCACCCACCCCACAAACAACGATACCGCGATCCCGCCTACAGGCAGCAGAATGTTCGAGCCCACATAATCCATCGCGCTCAGGAACTCCTTGCCGCCGATTGTAAAGCCGCTCCACACGCCAAGCGACAGGGATGATGGAATGCCGAGCAGAAAGATCACGCCACCGCCGATGGTGGCCGCCCTGCGCCGCTGCCAGCCGCGTTCATCGACGAAATAAGCGACGACCACCTCAAGAAGCGAAACCGACGAGGTCAGGGCTGCGATGGACAGCAGTACAAAAAACAACACGGCGAAAACTATGCCCAATGGCATCTTGGCAAATACGGCGGGCAGGGTAATGAAAACCAGCCCTGGTCCGGCGGAGGGATCAAAGGAAAAGGCGAAAACCGCCGGCAGAATAACCAGCCCGGCGAGAAAGGCGACAGCGGTATCGCACAAAGTGATCAGCATCGTCGTCTTGATCAGGTTGACGGAGCGCGACAAATACGAACCATAGGTCATCAGGGCGCCCATGCCGAGGGACAGGGAAAAGAACGCCTGGGACAGGGCGCCGTTAAGCGTCGCTCCTGTGACTTTGGAGAAGTCGGGCGCCAGATAGAATTTCAATCCGGCCATAGCGCCGGGCAGCGTGAGGGAGCGGACCGCCAGCACCACAAGCAGTAGGAAAAGCAGCGGCATCAAGATTTTAGAGGTTCGCTCAATCCCGCCATTCACGCCGCCGATTATGACGGCGACGGTCAGGGCCATGAAGATGCCATGATACAGGATTGGTTCCCACGGATCGGCCGTGAAATTCTTGAAAAGGGCGCCGAGCGCGGCGGGGTCGGATGTTGCCAGCAGACCCGAGACCGATTTGAAGATATAGGCGATCGCCCATCCGGCGACGACGCTGTAAAAAGAGAGAATAATAAAGCCCGCGGCGACACCCAAAAATCCAACATATTTCCAGGCACCGCCTTTTAGAATCCCATAGGCCCCTACCGGATTGCGTTGAGCGGCCCGTCCGATGACGAATTCGCACAGCATCACACTCAGCCCGATGGTGAATACCAGCGCGAGGTAGATAATGAAAAAAGCCGCGCCACCGTTTTCGCCCGCCATATAGGGAAACTTCCAGATATTCCCTAGCCCGACCGCGGACCCCGAGGCGGCCATGACGAAGCCGCGCCTTGTACCCCATCTGCTTCTGCCGTCGGCCAATTTTTTCTCCCGATTTATGGGTGCTTCAAGATCTCTACCCAAATTGGAATCATATTTGCAGAAATTTGGCACCGGGCCCAAGCACGGGTATGATCTTCGGTATATAAAGAACGGCGGGCGTGATGGCGATCCGGATTGCCATAAACGAAAAAAGCGGCATCTTTTATCCACGAGGCGTACAAAATGACTAAAATTCGGCTGGGGACGAGCGAAATTGGCGGAACCTTCCATATGCAGGGAGAGGCCGTCGCCAATTATTTGCGTAAATCCCATGAGATCGAGGTCCATCCCTTCGACGGATCGAGCGTTGCGTGCGCCAATGGTTTGCACGCCAATGAGCTCGACATTGGGTTTTCGGCATCGAACTGGGTCGGGCGGGCGTTGCGGGGAGAAGCTCCGTTCAAGGAACCGATCGATATTCGGATGGTAGCGCCGGCCAATGTGGGTCCCATGTTCTTCGTCGTCAGGGCCGATTCCGACCTTTATAAAATTGATGACATGCGGGGTCGGCGGGTTTCGGTAAACGTGAGCAACAGCGGCATGTTCCAGCATATCCGCTCTATCTTTGGCGTGCTCGGCATTACATTTGACGATTTTGAACCGATTTACCTGGGCTTCACCGATGGCGCCGACGCATTGCGCAAGGGTGAAATCGACGCGCAATGGCAATGTCCCATCCCCAACCCCGTGATGACGGATCTTGCAAGTTCAACCGATGTGCGGGTGCTTGAATATGGGCCCGGCCAGCTGGAGACGGTGCTCGACAAAATAGAGTTTTATCGCCGGGCCGTGATGGAGAAAGGTTGCTTCCGCGGCGTTGAGCGGGACACCGCCCAGACCGGTGTGCTCAACGTAATCACCACGCACGCGCGGGTCGACGATCAGCTGATCCATGGCTGGGTCACCGCGATGATCGACAATGCGACCGCGCTTGGTGAAACCCTGCCGCTCTATAAGGGTCTCGCCGCCCTTTTTCAGGAGCTTAGGAGCGAAGGCGCTGCGGTGTTCGAACCGGGTGGCGTGAAACTCCACCCCGGCGCCTTACAAGCCTATAAAGACGCGGGGTTACTAACCTAGCCCGAATTATTCACGGTGTGGCGTTTAATGGTTGGTGAGCATGGATTAACCTGTTGAGATTCTGT
>JAQBTY010000427.1 GCA_027624735.1 Pseudomonadota bacterium
GCCTGCGAATGGGGGTCAAAGGGCATCAATATCAATGCCATCGGCCCCACCGTGTTCCGCTCGCCCCTGGCCGAATGGATGTTCTCGGAGGAGGAACCGGGCAAATCGGTGCGCGAGAAGATGCTCGACCGGGTGCCGGTCGGTCGGCTGAGCGAGACCGACGATTTGATCGGCGGCCTGATCTACCTGCTGTCGCCGGCGTCGGACTATGTCACCGGCCAGACGCTCTATATCGATGGCGGCTACACCGCGGACTAATTGAAGGGGGAGCTAATCCTATCCTCGGAACTGTCGCGGCAGCCACAGGATCAGTGCGGAAAAGAGCACCGCCGGCGCCATCGCGCCTGCCGGTGCTGGACTAATACTTTAGGCTTAACCGTTGACTACCGCTTGCAAAAACCGGGTTGAAGCGGAGAATGTTTTTCATGATCACTGCGAGTTGAATTCTATAGGCCATCAATGGGTGTTGAGGACAACGACTTATTGGAGGTGGTTTTTTCATGTTCGTAGTGTGAGCGGGTCCAACGCATTTATATTGGATCGCGCGCCACTAATTCTCAAAAAACATGTTCAAGGGAGCGAAATGACATGGCTAAAAGTGAAACAAAAGCGACGCGTCGCAAATTTCTTAAGGGGGGAGCGATTACCGCGGCGGCGGCGGACGGCACATTGGCCGCGCCCAATATCGCTTTGGCGGCGCCGACGGTTCTGAAAGTACAAGCAGCGTGGGGCGGCGGCATTTTCCTCGAGAATGCCAAAAGCTACGTCGAACGCGTCCATGCCATGGCCGGCAAGGATCTGCGTATCGATCTGCTGTCCGTGGATTCGGTCGTCAAAACCAGTCAGATGCAGGACGCGGTTCATCGCGGCGTTCTCGACGGTGCGCACTATGTGCCTGCCTAACGGTACTCGAAATCCAAGACGGCTTCGCTATTCGGCACCGGACCCTGCTTTGGTTGGTCGGCGCAAGAGCTGCTTGGCTGGATCCATCATGGCGGCGGCATCGAGCTTTTCAACGAGCTGATGGCGTCGCTTGACCTGAATCTGGTCAGTTTCTTCAACAGCGCTATGCCGGCTCAGCCGCTTGGATGGTTCAAGGAAGAGATAAAGGATGTTTCCCAGCTGAAGGGGCTCAAGTACCGCACAGTTGGCCTTGCCGCCGACGTGCTTTTGGAAATGGGAATGTCGGTAGTGCAGCTTCCCGGTGGGGAAATTCAGCCGGCCATGAAGTCCGGACTGATTGACGCGGCCGAATTCAATAACCCGACTTCCGACCGTGATTTCGGTATGCAGGATGTGTCCAAGTTCTATCACCTCGCCAGCTTCCACCAGTCCCAGGAAGCGTTCGAAATCACCTTCAACAAGAGGAAGTACGAGTCCCTGCCGCAAGAGCATCAGTCGATCCTGAGATATGCCTCTGAGGCGGAGAACTCGGACTTCTACTGGAACAACACGCTGCGGTATGCCGACGATCTGATCACTCTGAAAGAGAAAAACGGCGTCAACGTGTTTCGCACGCCAGATTCGGTAATGGCCGCGCAATTGGATGCCTGGGATGTCGTTATCGAGCGGATTTCCAAGGAAGATCCGTTCTTCGCCAAGGTCGTCGATTCGCAGAAGGCCTATGCGAAGAAAGTGATGGGCTACCTGCTTCTGAACCAGCCGGATTACGGGCTGGCTTACAAGCACTACTTCGGTTGATTCTGCCTGCGATCTTTGTACGATCGAGTTTTAGAAAGACCGCAATCAAGGGGCAGCCGAATCGGCTGTCCCTTGGTTGCTATTACCTTTTCGACTTGGACTCACTTATCAGCGGAAGGCTGAGCCTGTGACGCGTATCATACATGCCATCGAAAGCCTCAATATCTGGATCGGGCGCGCATTCGGCTGGTGCATCCTGATATTGACCTTGTCGGTCTCCTACGAGGTGTTCGTTCGTTACGTGCTCAACGCGCCGACAGTCTGGGCGTTCGACATGATGGTGCAGATGTATGGCGCCCTTTTCCTGATGGCCGGGCCGTACGCGCTGGCCCAGGATGCGCATGTGCGCGCCGATGTCGTCTATCGGTTGCTGCCCGTGCGCTGGCAGGCGCGCCTTGATTTTGTTCTGTACGTTCTGTTTTTCTTCCCGGGGATGCTCGCCCTGTTTTGGTACGGTTGGGAAATCGCATCTGATTCCTGGGGCTACAAGGAGGTTAGTTGGAATAGCCCCGCTCGCATCCAGATCTATTTCTTCAAGACCCTGATCCCGGTAGCCGGCGCATTGCTCATTATTCAGGGGTTTTCCGAATGTTTGCGGTGTTTCCTGGCTATGAAAACCGGCAGATGGCCGGAGCGGATGGAAGACGCAAGAGAGACGGAAGATATTTTGGCAGGCCAGGCAAAAGAACTTCCCTGAACTGTTTAATGCGAAAAAACACTCTCATCAGCTGCTCACCACGGAACCCTTGATCGGATGACGAACCCCGAAGTCGCTATATTGATGCTGTCCATCTTCATCGTCTTGGTGTTGTTGGGCTTTCCGGTCGCGTTTACGCTGCTCGCCATGGGTGTTGGGTTTGGTTACTTCGCCTACTATCAGGCCGACAGCATACAAGGCGTCTCGGACCTCTTTAGTAATAATATTTTCTATCTCTTGAATCAGAACACTTACTCGGTGATGGAGAACGATACGCTCGTCGCCATCCCGCTGTTCCTGTTCATGGGGTACGTCGTCGAGCGCGCGAATATCGTAAACCGGCTGTTTCACTCGCTGCAAATGGCCGCGCGAAACCTGCCCGGATCGATGGCTGTCGCGGCATTGATTACCTGCGCCGTGTTTTCGACCGCCAGCGGTATCGTCGGCGCTGTGGTGACCCTGATGGGGCTTCTTGCCTATCCCGCTATGAAAAAAGCCGACTACGACAGCAGGTTCGCCTCGGGCGTGATCTGTGCGGGCGGCACGCTCGGCATTCTCATTCCGCCGTCGATCATGCTGATCGTCTACGCCGCAATTGCGGATCTTTCTCCGCTGCGGCTTTATGCGGCGGCGGTAATCCCCGGTTTCTTTCTTGCCGGATCTTATATCGTTTATGTCATCGTTCGGGTTCTCCTGCAGCCATCGCTCGCGCCCAAACCGCGCGACGAGGATATTCCCTCGCGGCGCGTGGTCTACATTCAGCTCGTGACGTCGTTTGTCCCGCTGACGGCGCTGATTATGCTGGTTTTAGGTTCTATTCTGGGAGGGTTGGCGACCCCGGCGGAAGCAGCCGCGATGGGCGCGTTGGGCGGACTTGTGCTGGCGGCGCTCTATGGTTCGCTCAATTGGGAGATGTTGAAACAGTCCGTCTACTTGACGGCGAAGGCGACGGCCATGGTCTGCTGGCTCTTTGTCGGATCCTGGACCTTTGCTTCCGTGTTCTCCTATCTGGGAGGGCACGAGATCATTGAAACCTTTATCCTGTCCTTCGAACTTGCGCCGTGGCAGTTCTTGGTGCTGGTGCAGTTGATCATCTTTATTCTGGGATGGCCGCTCGAGTGGTCGGAAATTTTGATCATCTTCGTGCCGATCTTTCTACCGATGCTCGATACGT
>JAQBTY010000428.1 GCA_027624735.1 Pseudomonadota bacterium
TACCGAATACGGCTTTAGCGAAAAGCTTGGGCCGTTACGCTATAACAACAATCAGGAAGAAGTTTTCCTGGGCCATTCTGTTTCACAGCAAAAGAATGTATCCGAGGATACAGCGCGTATCATTGACGAGGAGGTTCGCCGCTTGGTCGATGAAGGCATGCGGTTTGCGGAAAAGATATTGTCCGAGAAACGCAGCGATCTAGATGCGATCGCCAATGCGTTGCTCGAATTCGAAACGCTTTCCGGTGATGAGATCAAAGGACTGTTGCGTGGTGAGCCGATCGTACGACCGGATGCGGATGAGCCGCCGCCGGATCGTCGTGGCCGCTCGTCGGTGCCGACCTCCGGCAGCCGCGACAGCAAGCCCGATGAAGATGGTGCGCCGGATCTCGAGCCGGAGCCCCAAAGCCCCTGACGCACGCCCGATAAGTGGCGGCTGATACAATGAAAATAAAGCGAAGCCCCGGCCTTCCCCGGGGTTTTCCAATTTATCCCGAGGACCCCACGGCGCTGATTTTGCGGCCTATGGGCTTGCTTGCGGGATCGACGGCGCGCGAGGCGATTGCCGCCGGACGGGCTCGGCAACTCGCCGGTGGTCCGTTGGCTTTTACCGCGGCGGAGATATTCCTGCGCCAGGGTGATGAACTCGAAATCGTCGGCAGCACTATATCGGCGATAGAGGAATGGGCGGTTGCCGAAGGCGGCGCGACCGCCGCTGCCGTGGCGGCACAGCTGTCCGTGCTCTCCTTGCCGCGCTCGTCTGTCGCCGGACTGTCGATGGACAGGCCAAGAATAATGGGAGTGATCAATGTCACGCCCGACAGCTTCTATGACGGGGGGCGTCTTCCGACAACAACCGTCGCTGTGGCGCATGGCCGGGTATTGCGCGACGCCGGGGCGGATATCCTCGATATCGGTGGGGAATCTACCCGCCCGGGCAGCGACAGCGTAACCGAACAGCAGGAAATGGACCGGGTTTTGCCGATTATTGAACGGCTCGCGGCGGACGGCGCTCTGGTTTCCGCCGATACGCGACGGGCGACGGTGATGCGCGCGGCCTGTGCCGCTGGCGCGCGGATTATCAACGATGTGAGCGCCCTGACCGAACCGGACGCCATGAGCGCGGTGGTGGAAACCGGCGCTTCCGTGGTGCTCATGCATATGCAGGGCGCGCCCCGGACCATGCAGGATGACCCCGCCTATGATCATGCGCCTTACGAGGTGCTGCGATTCCTGGCTGATCGGATCGCGTCATGCGAAGCGGCGGGCATTGAGCGCGGCGCCATTATGGTCGATCCCGGAATCGGGTTTGGTAAGACGGTCGCCCACAATCTGCAGATATTTGAACAGTTGGCGCTGTTTCATGCGACAGGGTGTGCCGTCATGGTCGGCGCATCGCGCAAGAGTTTCATCGCCGCCGTCTCAGGTTGCGATGACGCAAACGGCCGATTGCCCGGATCGCTTGCCGCCGCGACTATCGCCGCGGGCCAGGGTGTGCAGCTCCACCGGGTTCACGATGTCGCCGCAACGCGCCAGGCACTTTCCGTTGTCCAAGCCGTGGCTGAACCGGCAGAAGGTCCGACTTCGGCTAGGTGAGCCCCGTTATAGGGTCATCGCCGTAATCCGCTACTTGGCGCGATCCGATTGACCTGCCGCTCGGCCGAACCTATGATTTTCAAAACAATGTAACAAATCAGGCTTTCGCGATCCTCCTAAAGGAGAAGCTTCGATGCCGGACGGTTCCACGACTTCCAATTCTTCGTTGGGTGACCAAGATTTTCGCGATTTTGCCCATATCGGTCCTGACAAGCTGGCCGGGCGTTTCCTGCGGAAATTCTGGCAACCGGTTCTGCCTGGAGACGAACTTCTTTCTGGTACGCCGAAACGGATCCAGTTGCTGGGTGAATATTTCACCGCGTATCGCGGCGAAGACGGTGTTGCCCACATTGTGGAAGATCGTTGCCCGCATCGACAGACCATGCTGTCCCTCGGCTGGATCGAAGGCGATTGCATTCGATGTTTCTATCATGGCTGGATGTTTAGTCCCGATGGCAAGTGCGTCGACATGCCAGCGGAAAATGATGCCTTCCGTGATAAGGTGACCATCCATGGATACCCGACGCGAGAATATCTCGGGCTTATTTTTGCCTATTTTGGGGAGGGCGACGCACCGGAATTTCCGCTGTATCCCGAGGTCGATCCCGAAAAAGACACCGTTTTCTACACCAAGCATCCTGTGCCGTGTAATTTTTTCCAGCGTATCGAAAACGATCTGGATGAGGTGCATCTGAATTTCGTCCATCAGGTCGGCACCCATGAAATTGGCATGGTCGATATCCCGGAAATCAGCGTCGTTGAAACCGAGTATGGGATTTTGCGCAAGGGCAGGCGTTCGGGCGAGGGCAATAACGTCGACCGTACTGGCCGGATCTTCATGCCCAATACCATGATGGTCATCACGCCCGGCAGCGCGCGGCGGCCCGAATGGATGCTGCATCTGGCGTGGCGTGTGCCAGTGACTGACGAGCTTATGGCCAGCTTCATCGTAACCACAAGAAAAGGTGGTGGCGGCGGGATTCAGCCGCGCGCGCATTCCGATCCCGACCCTATGTACTATACCGAGGAAATTCTCGCCGGGCGCATGCGGGTACAGGATATCGATCCCGACTATCCATCGCTTTTCAACGTGCAGGACAATGTCGCGTTGGCCGGGCAGGGGGCTATTGTCGACCGGTCAAAGGAGCGGCTTGGCCAGTCGGACAAGGGCGTCATTCTGATGCGCAAGCTTTGGGAGCGCGAAATGCGCGCCATTGCGGAAGGCAGGCCGATCAAGGCATGGCGGCGACCCGTGGAAGATTTGCTCGAATATGGTAGCCGGGAGGTCGAACTCGCGGGCTCATAACCGAAATACCAAACTGAACAATAAAAATTCAAAACCGGATTGCGCCGGGATAATGCCGGACAGGCCACATACCCTTTCAGAGGAGGCGACGATGAACAATAAATGGATCTATGGACTATTCGGCGTGATGGCGGGCGCTACTGTTGCTGCCGGCCCGGCTCTCGCCGCGGGGATGTCGCCGGAACTCAAGTCATTGGCTGCTGCAGCCAATAAGGAAGGCGAACTGCTGGTCATGTGGAGTGCCAGCACCATGGGTGGGCCCAAGGGTGCGCAGGTTTTTCAGGACAAGATGAACGCGGCGTTTGGCACCAATATAAAAATCAAGTGGGCACCGGGCCCGTCCATGCCGCGGATGGGTAATCGCGTCGCCATGAGTTACAGCAACGGGCTTAAATCGCCGACCGACGTCTATATGGGTTTTTCCCGCAATATGGCGACGCTGAAAAAGCACAAGCTGTTCCATTCTGCGCCCTACGGAAAATATTTTCCCGGCTGGCTCGATGACCGCGTGGTGGAGCAGGACAACACGCTGATCCGCGTCATCTCGGTGACGCTGGGGTTCACCTATAACACCAAGCTGGCGCCGTTCCCGCCGACCAAGGTGAGCGATTTCCTTAAGCCGGGCTGGAAAGGCAAGGTCGCTACCACT
>JAQBTY010000020.1 GCA_027624735.1 Pseudomonadota bacterium
GCCTTCGCCGCGTTATGTTTCCCCGTGGGGTAAATCCCGGTCACCGGCGACTTTTTCAACGGGCTGTTATGCCCTGCCCGATCGCGACATCTACGACGCGCAGGCCGCGGCAAAGGACTGGGGATTGATATTCGCCATGTGGCAACGCCAGCTTGGCGCGGCGGGCACCTGAGCCAAAGGGAGACTCAAATAATCCCCGGCGGCAGGAACAGGCAAAGCGGTTCGGGGTCGGACCCGGTTTCCATGTAGCAGACCCAGGTTTTCGAATCCTCGGACGGATGAACGGCGGGAAAATCATAGCGAATCCAGTATTTACCGATCTTCACTTCATAGCTGCCATCGGCATCCCGTCTCATTTTTGGATTGCCCAAATCCTCGGCGGTTCGGCAATCCTTGTAGCCGCAGCAAGCTTCGAACTCCACGCCGGGCCGGCCGGTGGAATACTTGCTGCGCCAATCATCCGCGCGGACGGGAGACGAAGCGGATGGCGACAGAAAAACACCAAGCGAAACCAACAACGCAAGCAAGAGAACCGATTTCATACCATTCTCCATCCGGCCAATGACCCGAACAATTTTTCCGGGCCGGTCCCGAGGCTAGCGCCGGTTGATGGATACGGTCAACCATAGCGCTAAAGGATAGGCTCAAATGAACGTTACCCTGATCGGGCCGGTACGATCTTGAAAATCGAACCATCGGGCCGATCTAACAGAGACCGGGTTCCCATAAAACGGCGATGGCGATGGAATTCAAGCATTCCGCAGGACATCCGGAGAAGGTCGGCGAAAGCGATGATTGCCCTGACAGTACGTCTAATTGGTCTGCTGTTGCTGACGACAGTCACTGCCGCCGCTGCCGGTCCTGTACTCAGCGGTCCCGACGGACGGCGGGCGGAAGAGGCCGCCGCTGCGGCCAGGCGGGCCAAAGACGCCGCGGAAAAACTGCGCGAAAATCCGCCGGCCGTCCATGACCGCCGCGCCCTGCCCGGTTACCGGGATACGCTGGAACGGGCGGAAGAGCAGCAGGAAAGGACCGCACGCAAGGCCGCTGACGCTGCCCGTGAAGCCGAGCGGGCCGCCCGCCAAGCCGAGAGTGCGGATCGCGCGCGCAAGCTCGAGCAGCGCCGCGAAGAACGCAAGGAACGCCGCCAGCGCGAGATCGACGACGAGGCACGGCGCAACAGCAGAAATCGATAAATCAGGGTATTATACCAAGGGTCGTTGATATTGACCTGTTTCACCGGAGAGACATTCGGTGCGTCTGGGAACGCGACCGGCCGCGTTGCACCGCTTGCCCGATACACAAGTATCGCGCTGCGCGGCGCGCCTAACCGGTCGCGCGCCCAGACGCATGAAACAGGTCAATATCAGCGACCCTTGGTATAAGCCGTGCCGGCCCTGCTGCTGACGATTTTCATCGACACCGTGGGCTTCGGAATCGTCCTGCCGTTGCTGCCGTATTTCGCCGAACAGTTCGGCGCGACACCGTTGATGGTGACGTTGCTGGCGACAATCTATTCCTTCGCGCAGTTTATCTTCGCGCCGATCTGGGGTCGTCTCAGCGATCGATTGGGCCGCCGTCCCATCATTCTTTTTACCCTTGGCGGACTGGTGATCGGCTATGTGGCGCTGACGCTGGCCAATTCGCTCGTGCTGCTGTTTCTGGCCCGTGCCTTTACCGGCGCGATGGCCGCCAACATGGGGGTGGTCAGCGCCTATATCACCGATATCACCACAATCGACGACCGCGCCAGGTGGATGGGGCGCATAGGGGCGGCGCACGGGCTCGGGTTTATTGTCGGGCCAGCCATAGGCGGGCTATTCGCCGGGTACGATCCGGCCAATCTCAATCTTCAACTGCCCTTTATCATCGCTGCCGTCCTGTCGGCGGCCGCTTTCGCCCTCGCGCTTTTTAGTGTTCGCGAGACGGTCTCGATGGAGACCCGCGACCAGGCGGCGCGTCACCAGCGCAGCCCGTTCCGGGTGTTTAGCGAGGCAATTCGCCTGCCTCAGCTCGCGCTCCTGCTCCTGTTGTTGACCATGACGCCATTCGTGTTTTCCGCGGTCGAGACCACCTTCGTCATGTGGTCCGAACGTGTGCTTGGCTGGGGGCCGTGGCGCAATGGCCAGATCTACACCTTCATGGGGCTGGTCGCGGCGGCGACGCAATGGTTTCTGGTCGGGCGTCTTACAAAGCGTTTCGGAGAGCGGCGCCTTATCCGGGCGGGGGCGGTGTTTATCGGGGCGGGTGTATTTATTCTGCCCTTTATGGCGGGGCCTGCCGGGCTTTGCGTCGCCTTTGGCCTGATCGTTTTTGGCGTGAGCATCAATAATCCGTCCATCAACAGCCTGATATCGCGTTACGCGTCACCGACGGAAAGAGGCAGTTTGCTGGGGGTTTCGAGCTCGTGTTCCGCTTTGGCGCGCATTACCGGCCCGGCATGGGGCGGTTTTGCGTTTGGCGCCTTTGGCCGCGACTGGCCGTTCCTATCCGGCGCCGTGGTCATGGCAATCATGTTGGTTTTCGCGCTGCGCCTCAAACCGCCGGCGCCGCCTGATGTGGATAGGGGCCGTTGATATCGACATTTACTGCCTGTTATCGCCGCGAATACCGCCAAAAAGGCTCTTTGACCTTGACGATGGCCGCTGCGCTGACTAAAAGACCCGGTCTCTGGCGCCCAGTGCGCCGGTTTTGTTTTGATGCAATTCGCCGGACGGGTGTTACCGTGCAGGCGCAAAAATCGAGCTAGGATCATGTCCAGACGCTGCAGCATAACGGGTAAGGGTGTAATGGCGGGCAATAATGTCAGCCACGCCCACAATAAGACGCGTCGGCGGTTCCTGCCGAATATACAGCAAACATCGCTGCTCTCCGATGCGTTGGGCCAGGCAATCAGCCTGAGCCTCTCAACCCATGCCATTAGAACCATCGAAAAAAACGGTGGGATCGACGCCTATCTGCTGTCGACTCCCAATGCCAAGCTGACCGATGAAGCGCAACGTCTGAAACGTCGCATCAAGAAGGCGGCGGGACCAGTCTCCGCCGCGGGATAGGCGCCGCTTCTCCGACCGTTACCACAGTTTTGATACCCCAGAATAAACTGAATTAAAGCTCGGTGTTGGCGCGCAGTACCGAATAAGCACGGTTGATGACTTTTAACCGTTCCTCGGCGTCCCGGTTGCCGCCATTGGCGTCGGGGTGATACTTCTTGACCAGTTCTTTGTACCTGACCTTGATGTCGTCGCGCGTGACCGGGCAGTGCAGATCAAGGAGGGCGAGGGCTTCGGCCTCTTCGGAGCCGGGACGCGGTCGCCAACCGTTGCCATTGTGTTTGGTGCCGTTGGCGCCGTTGGCATAGTCAGGGCGGGTACGTTCATGGTCCCAGTCTTCTTGAGCGAACATGCCAAAATCAACCATTGGATCGTTTATCCGGCCGGCGCGGCGACGCCCGCTCCGGGCGCCCAGCGGCCAGGTCGGCCGCCACCAGGTGGTATCGGAGCGGATCTGCCTTTCGATCTCGGCCGGATTCAGCCCGGCATAAAAATTCCAGCCGGCATTGTAGGCCCGGACGTGGTCCATGCAGAACCAGTAGTAATTATTGAGATCATTGCGCGAGCGCGGCGCCCGAAATTTTCCGTGCTCCGCACAGCCGGGCGAATCACAAAGCCTTAGGCCATCGCGCATCTTCGGCGCGCCCAGAATCTCTATGACTTGCGATTTCCGTGCCACGACAGCAGTATGATCAGGGTTGCGGCGGCTGACAAGACATCGCGAGGCTCGTTTCCATTTTGGATGAGGGCGAGGTCATGATCCGGTGAAAAGCTCGGGCCAACGGTCGCGCACGATATCGCCGTTGCTGGCCAGCGCGTGGCAGGTGTTTATCTGGTACGGCTTGTCGTCCACCCTGTCCTCCGGGGCGGCATCGTCCTGTCCGGATTCCCGAATGACCGATTTGAACCCGATTGTTCCGACCGGCCCCAACAGATCGACGATGTGAACACAGCCTTCGACACCGCCGAAAACTTGCCGTATGCGGCGATTCCAGCCGCGGCCGATCTTCTCACCCTTGAGCTTCTGATAGGATGGCACGATGCCCGGACAAACCGGGTAGGGGTGGGCATCCATGGAAACATCGATTTTTACGATCTCGAGGGTATCGTTCAGCGTTAATCTGACACGCATGTCATGAATCGGCGTGCCGGCTTCGATCTTGCCGCCCGTATAGTTCTTGATCGACACGGCCGCGACATCGGTCAGACGGCCTTCAACATCCCATAGGCCGTCCTGGCGCCGGAAGCTGGATACTTCCACCTTTCGGGTCTGAATAGGGTCCCGCGCGACGGGTCCGGGCAGTGGCATGGCGGTCTTGCTCCTGTAGGCTGTGCCGGTTAACAGTCTTTATCGTATATCAAATGGGGTTAAGAGGACCCTGCTTTTGTCGCGGCGGCGGGCGGCGTGATGCGGATCAGGGCAAGGCGGTTGCGCAGACGGCTGATGACCTCAAAGCGGAACCCCTCCAGCATGAAAATCTGCCCTTCGTAAGGGATCACACGGCCTACCTGGATAACCAGCCCCGCGATGGTCGCGGCATCATCGTCGGGAAGCCGCCATTCAAAACGCCGGTTGAGGTCCCGGATGGTAACCCGTCCCTCAACCAGAAAGGATCCGTCGCTCTGGGCCCGGACGCCGACGGGCACCACGTCATGTTCGTCGGAGATATCGCCGACGATTTCTTCCAAAATGTCTTCGAGCGTGACCACCCCCATCAACGAGCCATATTCATCGACCACCAGCGCGAAATGTTCGCGTCGTTGCCGAAAGGCCTGGAGCTGATCCAGCAGTGACGTGGATTCTGGTATGAACCACGGTGTTGCGGCTTCTGATTCAATATCGATTTTTTCGGGGTCCCCGGTATGGGCCCGAACCTGGCGCAGCAGCGCCTTGGCATGCAGTACACCCACAATGTTATCGGTATGCCCGCGCCACAGCGGTATGCGGGTGTAGGGGCTCTGCACGACCTGATCTATGATCTCGCCCGGCGGCAAGTCTACATCGACCATCACGATATCCTGACGGTGGTGCATGACCTCGCTGACATTTACATCGGCCAAATCCAGAATGCTGCGCAGCATAACCCGTTCCTGGTGGGTGTCGGGTTCTTCGCCGGCGTGCAGTTCGATCGCGCCCCTGAGCGCTTCTTCGGCATGTCCCTCTTCGGCCTTGGCGCCTATCCTGACGCCGACCAGCCGCATCGTTCCGCGAATAACGAAATTGATCGATTCGGTGATCGGCGAAAGCAGGGCTACAATATAGCGAAAGGCCGGGGCAACCTTCAGGGCGACGCGATCGGCGTTATAGAACGCGTAAGTTTTGGGCAGTACCTCCCCGAAGACCAGGACCAGCAGGGTCATGACCGCCGTGGCATAAATCACCCCTCTATTGCCGAAAAAGTCTATCAACAGGCTGGTGGCCAACGCTGAAGCGAGAATATTGACCAGATTGTTGCCGAGCAGGATAGCGCCGATCATTCTTTCGCGTTGCGAAAAGAGCCCTGTTACGATGCCGGCGCGTCTGTCGCCCTGCTGCTGCAGTAAATGCATGCGTGCCTGAGAAGCCGCTGTCAGCGCTGTTTCCGATCCGGAAAAAATGCCAGACAGGACAAGCAGAATGAAAATGCCGCCTATAGTGACGAGCGTGTCGATATCCATGAAACCCAGTCCATTAAGAAACCCAGTCCATTAACGGGCGCCGCGCATGACGGTTCCGGCTGTCGCGAAGGGTTGATAATACGATTGCCGGTTCAGGTCGCATCAGGCCGCGATGGCATTGTCCAGCAGTGCTTCGACGTCTTTCAGCGAAACGTCGTTCGCGATAAAAGCATCGCCGATGCCGCGTGCCAGAATAAAGGTGATGCGGCCATCCCGGACTTTTTTATCAAGCCGCATATGGTTGATCAGGGTCTTGCTGGACCAATCCTGACCAGCGACGGCGTCGAGGCCCATGGGCAGGCCGACTGCCGCAAAATGCCGCTTCACGCGCGCCGTGTCCTCGGCCGGGCAGAGGCCAAGGCTGGTCGAAAGATCGAAGGCCAAAATCATGCCGATAGAGACAGCTTCGCCATGCAGCAAACGCGAACCGAAACCGGTTTCCGCTTCCAGCGTGTGGGCAAAGGTGTGACCCAGATTTAACAATGCCCGCTGGCCTAATTCCCGTTCATCGCCAGCCACGATTTTTGCTTTGGCGTCACAGCTTGTTATGACGGCATGCCGGCGGGCATCAGCATCACCGTCCAGCACCGCCCTGCCGTTCGCCTCAAGCCAGGTAAAGAAGTCAGGGTAGCCAAGCAGGCCGTATTTGACGACTTCCGCATAGCCCGCGAGGAGTTCGCGGCGCGGCAGGGTATCAAGCACGCCGGTGTCGGCCAGAACCAGCCGAGGCTGATAAAAGCTGCCGATAAGATTCTTGCCGTGGCGGGTATTGATGCCGGTCTTGCCGCCGACCGAGCTATCGACCTGGGACAAAAGGGTCGTCGGAATCTGAATGAAGTCGATGCCACGAAGAATCACGCTGGCGGCAAAACCGGTAATGTCTCCGACGACTCCACCGCCGAGCGCGATGAGGGTTGAGGCGCGTTCCGGCGCCAAATCCAGGATTGCGCTGGAGAGGAATTCGAGACCTGAAAACTCCTTCGTGCTTTCACCGGGCTTCAACACGACGATTTCGGCAGCCATGCCGACCGCCGAAAGCGAGTCACGCAAGGTCGCCAAATGGAGCGCCGCGACGGTCTCATCAGTGACGATGATGGCCGGTTGACGTTTTACGAGCGGCGCCATATGGCTCCCTGCTTTGGCGAGCAGGTTCGTGCCGACGATGATGTCATAGCCGCGGTCGCCTAAATCGACCGAGATCGTGTTCGTTGTCATTGCACCGCGCCGGCTACCGACGATTGCCCGAAAAAATTTTCTAACGCGCCGATCAGATGATCTACCGTCTTTTCTGGTGATTCCCGGGCGCTGTCAATCACCAGATCGGCCTCGGCATATATCGGATGCCGTTCCGCGATGAGCCGTTCCAGGATTTCGCGCCGGTCGCCATTTCCCAGTAGGGGTCGACTGCCGCGACGGCCTGTCCGGCTGACCAGCAGGTTCAGATCGGCCCGTAACCAGACCGAAATTGCCCGGGCGCGAATTTCCTGCCTTGTATCCGCATCCAGAAATGCGCCGCCGCCGGTGGCCAGAACATGCACCGGGTCTTTAAGAAGCCGTGCGATAACCCGCCGCTCGCCTTCGCGAAACGCCGATTCGCCGTAAAGTTCGAATATATCGGCGACGCCGCAGCCCGCTGCCAGTTCGATTTCCGTGTCGGCGTCGACGAACGGCAAGCCGAGTTTAGCCGCAAGCTGGGCTCCAATGCAGGTTTTACCAGCGCCCATCAGCCCTACGAGCACAATAGTTTTCGACAGTTTTAACGATTGCGGTGGTATGTCTTGCGTCATTCGAATTCCGGCGAAACAGTAATTGAGCCATTGACGGCGTTGAAAGGGACGCCGGCAGTCGGTAGACTGCCCTAAATTGGCCATGGTTGGCCGGTATCTACCTTAACGCCATTGAATATAAGACGAAATCAGCTACTTGTCGCCTGTAATAGCATTCCCGCGCCGGCGGGACGACGCCACAAAGTGGGCGATAACACAGATAAAGGACTGGCTGGACGCCCCATGATGCGGTTGACCCTTGTTATTCTTGTCGTTGTGGCGGTGGCTCTATTGGGCAGTGTTGCTTTTCTGGTGACCTGGGATATTCCCGCGCCGTCATCAACCGTAGAAAAGATAGTCCCCGATGATCGATTCCCGCGTTAGTCTGGTAATAGCCGCCGTCGGATTTGCCCTGACCACCGGTCTGCCAATGCCGCTTGCCGGGCAAACCCCGATGCAGCTTGCTCAATCAGGGGCCAGCGCCCCAGGTGCTGGACCTGTCCGGCTCCAGCCGCGGCGCCTTGTAAATCCAGTCCTGGCGCCTCCGCAATTGGCGCCAGCCTTGGTTACGCCGACGCCCGATGTGTTGGGTCCGGCTGCCCCGACTGATGGACGTGGTTCCGCGCCCGTCGACGTGCAAACGCTTCAAGCTGTCGACAATGACTCGGTCGGTGTGATCGATGATGCGGAGGGTGGTCTGGGCGTGGATATGTGGGATGGCACCGACCGCACGCTCGTCGTGCAGGCAATCGCGATGTTGCCACGGAATGCCACCTCCCCCACAATGCGCAACTTGATGCGCCGATTGCTGTTGACCCGCGCCATGGCGCCCGAGAGGACAACGCCTGGACCAAGTTTGCTATCCTTGCGCATCAACGCATTGTTTGATCTAGGCGATCTGGATTCCGCGATGGCGTTAATAAGCCGTGCGCCGATCGCATCGACGGAAGAACAGATGCTTTTGACTGAGGTGGAAAGCCGGTTTTTCCAGCAGGATACAGCGGGGGCTTGCGGCAAAGTGCGGGCGGCGGCGCTTGAATACAAAGCTTTATATTGGCAGCAGGCGATGGCCTATTGCCTGGCGCTTGCGGGAAAGACCGCCGAGGCCGCGCTGATGTCCGATATTCTGGCTGAACGGTCAGACACGGTGCATCCGGCTTTCTTCGCGGCAATGGATCGTTTATCGGGATCCCCTCCGACGACGATTGACAGCTTATCGGCCCCATCGGCTCTCTATCTGTCAATGTTGCGGACGGCCAGTATCGCGCTTCCACCGGATGTGGCGAACAAGGCCACCGCCACGATAACAAAAGCTATTGCCCTAAGCCCCAATGCGCCCCTGGATTTGCGCCTCGCCGCGGCAGAGAGTGCGGCGGAACGGGGTATTCTGGCCAGCAAGATACTGGCCGATATATATAGTTCCGTCCCGTTCGACGCTGCGGCCCTGGATGTCCCGTTAAAGCAGGTTGAAGTGGAATGGGGCAGCCGTGGGCGCGCCTTGCTCCTGCGGGCGGCGGGACGACAAAACGTGCCGGCGACCCGAGCCGAGGTTTTGCAGGCGGCCTTTAAAATGGCGCGCGCCAAGGGTGGAGCGCGGATTTTTTCCGTGGCGAGCCAGCCCATGCTTATGGCCATGGAACCGACTTCGGAGTTGGCCTGGTTCGCAGGTACCGCAGCGCGCATTTTGATCACAGTCGGCGAGTTTTCTCGTGCCCGCAAATGGATAGAACTGGATCTCCGCGAAGGCAGAGAAAAGGCCCCCGAAAAAACTGATGAGAACGCGCGCCGTAACCTGTGGCCGTTAGCCCTTCTGATCGGCGCCGAAGGAAGCGGAGAGGCGAGTGCTGCGATGCTGCGGTCTTGGTGGCAAAGCCAGAACCAGGAGGATGCAGGGGAGAAAATAATAGCGGCGCGCGTTTTTTTCAGCCTACTGGATGCGTTTGATGTGACGGTCCCGGCATCGCTTTGGGCGCCCCTTCTCGGCGTGCAGCCCGCCAAGGGAATGCGGAGTCCCGGTTCTGGGATTCTGAGTTCACTCAGGCGTGCTGTTGCCGCGGGCCACAAAGGCGAAGTGGTTGCGCTGTCGTTGCTCGCACTGGGTGACGCCGGCCCTGCCACCAATAACCTCCATGCCGTCAATTTATCGGTACAGGCGTTGCGCAAGGTTGGCCTGACCATGGAGGCGCAGCGGATCGCGCTGGAAGCAGCGGTGGAAGCAGGTTTGTAAGGTGGTCGGCAAAGCCTCCGTTCCGTTAGATTTTAAGGCTGTTTTCTGCCATGTTGGGCTCGCGCGGCATGGCGAGGCGTTTCTCGAAATGATGGCGGTGGAGCGCGGCGCGTCTCTTAACACCACAAACGCCTACAGGCGGGACTTGGAAGCATTCGCCACCCGGGTCATGCAGGTCGGTGGTGTCATCGAAGCTGCCGATACGGAAATGATTCGGGCCCACATGGGGGCTCTTGGGCGATCCGGCAGGACGCCGGCGACCATGGCGCGAAGCCTGTCGGTTTTGCGCCAGTTTTTTCGTTTCCTGGTAGCCGAAGGGATTCGTGCCGACGATCCGTGTGCCGGTATCGATAGTCCGCGCCGAGGCCGTCCCCTGCCAAAAATCCTGTCGGAGACCGAAGTGGAACGCCTCCTGTCGGCGGCGCGATCGAAATCCGGTTGGAAAGGCATTCAACTAGTGGCCTTGGTTGAGCTTCTTTATGCTACTGGTCTTCGTGTCTCCGAACTGGTTGGCCTGCCCATTGGCGGCCTGGCGCGTGATCGTACCGTCATCGTGGTGCGCGGCAAGGGCGGCAAGGAACGCATGGTGCCCCTTAGCAACCCGGCCCGCGCCGCAATCGAAGCCTGGCTGCCCCATCGGGCGAAAACCACCGAAGCCGGAGCAATGTCGCCTTGGCTGTTTCCGTCCAATCGCGCGCGCGGCGGGCACCTGCCGCGTGACCGGTTCGGTTTGATGTTGAAGGGCCTCGCAATTGATGCAGGCCTTGATACGGCACGCGTATCACCCCATGTACTACGCCACGCCTTCGCCAGCCATCTGCTTGCGCATGATGCCGATTTGCGGGCCGTACAGCAGATGCTCGGCCATGCCGATATTTCTACGACGCAAATTTATACACATGTACTGGACGAACGGCTAAAAACACTGGTACGCACCTTTCATCCGCTGGCCAACGCCTGAAATCAGACAATTGGCCGGCGATTATTGTCGGGGACAGATATGCAGAGTTTCCTTGGATTTGAGAAATCCATCGCCGAACTGGAAGGCAAGATGGAGGAATTGCGGCACCTCAACGATATCGGCGATATAAAAATAGCCGATGAAGTATCAACGCTGCGGGACCGGATCGAACGGACCTTGCAACAGACTTATTCCAAACTGTCTTCCTGGCAGAAGGTTCAGGTGGCGCGGCATCCCAATCGGCCGCACTGCGTCGATTATATCGAGGGGTTGGTGGATGACTTCACGCCGCTGGCTGGCGACCGGGCGTTTTCCGAAGACGCCGCCATTATGGGCGGACTGGGCCGGTTCCGCGGACGTTCGGTGGTGGTAATCGGACAGGAAAAGGGCAACGATACGGAAACCCGCGTTAAACATAATTTCGGAATGGCGCGCCCCGAAGGGTACCGCAAGGCGATACGCCTGATGGACCTGGCCCAGCGGTTCAACATTCCCATTGTTACCTTCGTGGACACGCCCGGCGCCTATCCCGGTCTTGGCGCCGAGGAGCGCGGCCAGGCCGAAGCGATTGCCCGGTCGATCGAAAAATGTCTTGGCCTCACGGTGCCGATCGTCAGCGTCGTTATTGGCGAAGGCGGTTCGGGTGGGGCGATCGCCATCGCGGCGGCCAATCGGGTCCTGATGATGGAATATGCCATATACTCGGTCATTTCTCCGGAAGGCTGTGCCTCCATCCTATGGCGTAGCGCCGATCACGCTGAAGAAGCGGCGGAGGCGTTAAAAATGACCGCTGAAGATTTGTTGGCGTTCGGCGTCATCGATTCCATTATTCCAGAACCGCTCGGGGCAGCGCATCGCGGCGCACCGGAGGCAATTCGCGCGGTAGGCGATGCGGTCGAGGAAAATCTTCGGGAACTCGATGGGCAGGATGGGGCCGTTCTACGGTCGCACCGCCGCGAACGGTTTCTCACTCTCGGCAATGACGCGCTGACGGCGTAAAATTCTTAAGGGCTATAAAATCCTTATGCCGCCTTGCCGTGACAGTGCTTGAATTTCTTGCTTGAACCGCAGGGACAGGCGGCGTTGCGCGGGACCTTGCCCCAGCTCGTCTGATCTTCCGGGTCTACCCATCGTCCTAGTGGCTCATGCAGGCGCCATCCGGACGGGACATCCGAGGGATCGGCATTCGCGAAAACGGCATTGATCTGGTGGGCATGCGACATGGCGGCTGCCGCGGGATGAATTTTATCAGCCGCAAGATTGGCTTCGGCGAAGGCCGGGTCGTCGCGCGTTTCGTGCATCTCGCCAGATTCGTACTGGCTCAGCTCGTCCGGGTTCTGGGTCGATATCTCCAGATGACAGAGTGCCTGGGTGACCGTTTCGCGGAGCGACACGAGCATCCGTTCAAACAAATCGAACGCTTCGCGTTTATATTCGTTCAGCGGGTCTTTCTGCGCATAAGCGCGCAGGCCGATACCCTGGCGGAGGTGGTCCAGCGATAAAAGGTGGTCTTTCCAGATCTGGTCAAGGACCTGCAAAAGAACGCTTTTTTCCGCCATCCGCATCAATTCGGTGCCATAATTCGCAACCTTTTCGGCCATCTTGCGGTCCGCGGCGTCGGTCAGGCGATTGCGGATTTCCTCGTCGGCAATGCCTTCTTCCTTTGCCCAATCGGCAACCGGCAGATCGAGGCCGGTGATACGTAGGACCTCTTCATGCAGTCCGTCGACGTCCCATTGTTCGGCATAGGCATTTTCGGGAATGCACAACGTGACCATGTTCTCGATAACTTCATGGCGCATGTCGGCGATGGTGGTGGAAACGTCTTCAACTTCCATCAGCTCGCGTCGTTGTTCATAAACGACTTTGCGTTGATCATTCATCACATCGTCGAAGCGCAGCAGATTTTTGCGAATTTCGAAGTTGCGTTCTTCGACCTTCCTTTGCGCTTTTTCCAATGCCTTGTTGATCCAGGGATGGACGATGGCCTCGCCCTCTTCCAGGCCAAGCTTTTGCAGCATTCCGTCGATACGCTCCGATCCGAAGATGCGCATTAGATCGTCTTCCAGCGACAGGAAGAATTTCGAGCTGCCGGGGTCGCCCTGGCGGCCGGAACGGCCCCGTAGCTGATTGTCGATGCGTCGCGCTTCGTGACGTTCGGTGCCGATAATATAGAGCCCGCCGGCCTGCAGGACGAGCTGCCGGGCGGCTTCGACGTCGGCTGCTACCTGTTCGCGAATTGCCGGTTCGCGGCTTTGCCGTTCGGCCTCGGTCTTGAGCTTGGCCAGTTCTACCGCGACCTGCATGTCGACATTGCCGCCCAGTTGAATGTCCGTGCCGCGGCCCGCCATGTTGGTGGCGATGGTTACCTGCCCGGGTTTTCCTGCCTGGGCAATAATATGAGCTTCCTGCTCATGATAACGGGCATTGAGCACATTGTGCGGGATATTGCGGTCCCGCAACAATTTCGCGAGATGTTCGGATTTGTCGATCGACACGGTGCCGACCAGCGCCGGCTGATTGCGCGCGCTGCATTCCTCGATCAGGGTGATGATGGCTTCGTACTTTTCGTTCGCGGTGCGATAGACCTCATCGTCCTGATAGTCACGGACACAGGGCATGTTGGTGTCCATCTCTATGACGTCCAGCTTATAGATGTCACCGAATTCAGCCGCTTCGGTCATCGCTGTACCGGTCATGCCGGCAAGTTTGTCGTACAGCCGGAAATAGTTCTGGAAAGTAATCGAGGCGAGGGTCTGGTTTTCGTTCTGCACCGCCACCCCTTCCTTGGCTTCGAGTGCCTGGTGCAGACCGTCCGAGTAGCGCCGTCCCTCCATCATCCGCCCGGTAAACTCGTCGATAATCAGAACCTGGTTGTCCTTGACGATGTAATCGGTGTCGATCTGGAACAGGGTATGGGCCTTGAGCGCCTGATTGACGTGGTGGACCACTGAAATGTTGCTGATGTCGTACAGCGACGCGCCTGCTTCAAGCAGCCCTGCTTCCTGGAGCATCGCTTCGATTTTTTCGGTTCCCTGTTCGTTCAGGGCGACGGTCTTGTGCTTTTCTTCCTTCTCGTAATCCTCGGGCCCAATTTTAGGGATGATTTCGTTGATACGGCGGTACATTTCAGATGAATCGTCGGTCGGCCCGGAGATGATCAGCGGCGTACGCGCTTCATCGATCAGGATGCTGTCCACCTCGTCGACGATGGCATAGTTGATACGTTGGACCATGTCGTCGAGACGGAAATTCATGTTATCGCGCAGATAATCGAAGCCGAACTCGTTATTGGTGCCGTAGGTCACGTCGGCCGCATAGGCGGCGCGGCGTTCCTCATGGTCCAGCCCGTGAACGATGCACCCCGCCGTGAGCCCGAGAAATTCATAGATCTGGCCCATCCAGGCGGCATCGCGCTGGGCCAGATAGTCATTGACCGTCACGACGTGCACGCCCTTGCCGGACAGGGCGTTTAGATAGACAGCCAGGGTGGCCACCAGCGTCTTGCCTTCACCGGTTTTCATTTCCGCGATGGAGCCCCTGTGAAGGACCATGCCGCCCATCAACTGCACGTCGAAATGACGCTGCCCGAGTGTGCGCTTGGCCGCTTCACGGACGGTAGCGAAGGCGTCGACCAGTAAATCGTCGAGCGATTCGCCATCGTTGAGGCGGCGACGCAGCGAGTCGGTCCGCGCGCGAATTTTGTCATCGCTCAAAGCCTCGAGTTCGGGCTCAAGCGCGTTGATCTCGGAGACCCTTTGCTCCAGTTTTTTCAGATAACGGGCATTGGATGAGCCAAACAACCGCTGTGCCAGTGCACTAATCATCTCGTCTCTCTAGTTGAATTGCAGGACAAATTCATGCGGGAGTATTTTAACATAAACGCGGTTTTCAGGACACATAGGGTGCCGGATTATGGCTGTCAACGAATTAGGACTGACTTGTACCTGACTTTGCAGTATGCAACAGGTTCGTGAAGCAATTGTTTCCGCCTTAGGTGACGCTTTTTAGCCCGAAGGCGGTCTAAATCAGGCGATTAAGACTAAAATGGCAAAAAAATCTCCCCTGGCCCCCAGCCGCTTCCCCGTTCTCCCCCCAATTGACGGTGTTCGCCTGTCGGCGGGCGCCTGCGGCCTGCGTTACAAGGGCCGCAGTGACCTGATGGTGGCCGAGTTAGCCAAAAATACCAGAATTGCAGGCGTTTTTACGCGATCCCTTACGGCCGCCGCACCCATCGACTGGTGCCGAAAGGCGCTGAAAGGCGGCCGGGTGCGGGCCATTGTGGTCAATTCCGGCAACGCCAACGCCTTTACCGGCCGGGTGGGGGATAGGGCGGTACTCGATACCGTTCGGGCGGCCGCCGCGGAATTCAATTGTCCGCAAAACCAGATTTTTGTCTCATCGACCGGGGTTATCGGCGAACCACTGCCGGTTGACCGGCTGGTGAACGCGCTGCCCGGCCTGAAAAAAGGGCTCGATGACGGCGCCTGGCGGGCTGCGGCGGACGCCATCATGACGACCGATACCTTCGCCAAGGGCGCGACACGGACGGCCAGCATCTATGGCGTCCCTGTGACCATCAATGGCATCGCCAAGGGATCGGGCATGATCGCGCCGGATATGGCGACCATGCTGGCCTATATCTTCACCGACGCGGCGATCGAGGACGGCGCCCTTCAGGCGTCCCTGGCCGCGGCCGCCAACAAATCCTTCAACGCGATTACGGTGGATAGCGATACCTCCACCAGCGACACGGTCCTGCTGTGCGCCACCGGGCAGGCCAAACACAAGCGCGTTACCAGCGCCGCCGATGCCAGGTTGCGCGATTTCAGGAGGAAGCTGGAAGAGGTGGTGATCGACCTCGCCCAGCAGATCGTGCGGGACGGTGAAGGCGCCACCAAATTCATCTCCGTGACCGTGACAGGGGCCGCGTCTTCGCGCGCCGCGAAACGGATCGCGCTATCGATCGCCAATTCGCCGCTGGTGAAGACAGCGGTGGCGGGCGAAGACGCAAACTGGGGGCGGATCGTCATGGCGGTTGGCAAGGCCGGTGAAAAAGCCGATCGCGATCGGCTTGAAATCCGTATCGGCGGTATTGTGGTCGCGCAAGATGGCCTGCGGCGTCCAGGCTATGACGAAACCCCGGTCGCCCTTCACATGAAAGGCCAGGAAATCGACATTGCCGCCGATGTTGGCGTTGGTCGCGGCAGGGCGACCGTCTGGACCTGCGATTTGACCCACGGCTATATCGATATCAATGCCGATTACCGCAGCTGAGTCCGCTGGGACCGCCGCCGATTTGCCGATCATCCTCGTCGTGGCCGTTGCCCTGGTGGATGTCGACGGCCGCGTGCTGATCGCCCAGCGCCCCGAGGGCAAGTCCATGGCTGGACTGTGGGAATTCCCCGGTGGCAAGGTGGATGACGGTGAGACGCCCGAGCAGGCGCTGATCCGCGAACTGCAGGAAGAAATCGGTATCGATGTCACGGAAAACTGTCTCGCGCCGTTCACCTTCGCGAGCCACCGTTACAACGATTTTCACCTGTTGATGCCGCTCTATGTCTGCCGGGTGTGGAAGGGCATGGTCGTGGCGCGCGAAGCTCAGGCGCTGAAATGGGTGCGGGCCAAGGACCTGAAGGACTACCCGATGCCGCCGGCCGATATTCCGCTGATCGCCATGCTGCGCGATCTGCTGTAATATTTTGGTGGAATTCGTTCTTCTGGCCAGACGCGGGATCATCCCTTCATGATCATGACCATTCTCCGCTCCAACCCGCGCGGCTGGTTTATCGTTTTCGTGCTGTTTTCGGCCATCAGCTTTTCCTTTTCCGCGCGCATGTCGCTGCCGGTTTTGATTCCCGGCTGGGAGGCCGAATTCGGCTGGTCGCGCACCTTGATGACGCTGGGGGCTGCAACCATCATGATCATCATGGGCTCGGTTGCGCCCTTTGCCGGCCATTTGCTGGATAAGTTCGGCCCGCGCTATCTGGTCGCCGGCGGCATGATCCTGAGCGGGTCCGCCGTCGCGGTCTCATCCTTGATGGGAACGGACGCGTTGCCGTTGACCGCGACCTGGGTATTCTTCGCGATCTACTGCATCATGTCCGCGGTCGGATACGGCATGATCAGCCTGCCGGTTGTCACGGCGACCATCGCCCGTAATTTCGACGAAAACAGGGGGCTTGCCACTTCCATTGGCACATCGGGCGTCGGCGGCGGCCAACTGATCTTTATTCCGACGATCGCGTGGGCGGTTACCGCGATTGGCTGGCGTCCAACTCTCGCCGGGTTCGGCATTGTCATTGTTATTATCGGGATCGGATCATTTTTTCTGCTCGATGACGATCACCCCGATGCCAAGCCCGAAAGCGGTGGGTTGAAGATATCCGCGACCATTGGCGCCAAGCTGGCCTATATCTTTGGCAACCCGGTCTTCTGGCTGCTGGGGGGCGCCTATGTTATTTGTGGCTTCACCACGGCGGGTGTGGTCAAGGTCCATCTCATCCCCTATGCCAAGGCCTGCGGCTTCAACCTGACCACCGGCGCCGCCGCAACCGGCATTCTTGCCGGCTTCGACATGGTAGGCATGCTGATATCGGGCTATCTGACCGACAAGATGAGCCGTCCGCTTTTGCTGGGCAGCGTTTATTTCCTGCGCGCGCTTACCTTCATCATGCTGTTTTTTGTTACCGACAATGTGGTCCTGCTATTCGCCTTCGCGGTGATCTTCGGCACGCTCGATTTTGCCACCGTGCCGCCGACCGCCGGCCTGGTGGCAAGCCATATCGGGGTAAACACCATGGGTCTTACCATGGGGATCATGTTCCTCGGCCATTCGCTTGGCGGGGCGCTGGGATCGGTTACCGGCGGCTGGATGTTCGACACTTTCGCCCGCTATGACTGGGTCTGGATCATCGCCCTGGGGCTTGCCCTGCTGGCGGCCGTGCTGTCCTGGTCGGTGCCGGAGAAACGCGAAACCAGCCCGGCCGGACCGGTGCCGGCCGCCGCCTGAGCGACCCTATTTTTCGTGGGATGGAGTCTTCTCGCCGGCGGGATGCTCATCGGTTCCCAGCGCCTTGGCGAGGGATGTTGCCGCACTGCCGGGCCGCAGCGGTTTCTGCTGTGAGTCATGGGGCGCCCATCCCGCCAGATATAGAATTTGAAAACTTGCCGGGATGCGGCCGTCCGGTTGACCGTATAAATCGGTATAGCGCGCCGCCGCGTCGAACAGCACGGCGCGGCGGGTAAAGCCGGTGGTTCGGGCGGCGACCGCGTTGGTTTCCCCCATGCCGCGCAAATCGCGCATCAGCGCAAAGGCGTCGCTATAGGTGACTGTTATGGTATCGGTATCGGCGACCGGCAGGGCAAACCCGGCCCGTTGCAGGAGGCCCGCCGCATCGCCCAGATCGGCGAACGGAGAGATTCGCGGCGACACCCCGCCGGTTACGGCGGTTTCCGCTTCGATCAGGGCATGACGCAGCTCAACAAGGGTGTTGCCGCCCAACATGGCCGCCAAGAACAACCCGTCCGGTTTCAGGGCGCGGCGGATCTGGATCAGCGCACCGGGAAGATCGTTGGTCCAGTGCAGCGAGAGATTACTGAGCACCAAATCCACCGAATTGTCCGCGAAGGGCTGGAACTCCTCGTCGGCAACGACGTCCATCCGGTTGTCGAGCCCGTGTATCGCGGACAGGCCGGATTCGATCAGGGTGGTGATTTTGCCGCCCGTCGATACAACATCGCGCAGAATGCCGGCGCGGGCGCCAAGCTCGACGGCGCGCCCGAAGGTCCGGTTCATATCCGTCAGGCGATCGGCCAGCCGGTCCGCGACCTCGCGGAACAGGAAATCGTGATCGGACAGATGCGCCGCCGCGCGGTCGCGATGATGGCGAACCACGCGGCGGTCGAATATCCACGCCCTGCCGGAACTATCGTTGGCAACCATAAACCGACTATGGCATGGGCCGCATGTGGTGCCTAGAATAGGCTGCAGTCGCCCACATATTTATCAGGACGGATCGGACCATGACCAGGATTGTGACCCCGCAACAGCTTCGCGAGTGGATCGTCGATGATGGCGAGCTCGCGCTCCTCGATGTCAGGGAAGAAGGGGTCTTTGGGGCGGATGGTCATCTGCTGTTCGCGGTTTGCGTCCCCCTTAGCCACCTGGAAATCGACATTCTGGAGCGGGTGCCGCGCAAATCGGTTCGACTGGTTCTGTGCGATGGCGGCGACGGCCTCGCCGCCCGGGCCGCCGCCAAGCTCGACGCGTGGGGCTATGGCGATATTTCCATTCTTGACGGCGGTGTGCCGGGCTGGGAAGCGGCGGGGTATGTGGTTTTCCGCGGCGTTAACGTGCCCAGCAAGGCGTTCGGCGAATTCGTCGAACATCAATCCGGCACGCCGTCGGTTTCCGCCGAAGAGCTGAAGGCGATGATCGATGGCGGCGACAATATGGTGGTGCTCGACAGCCGGCCGTGGGGCGAATACCGGCGCATGAGCATCCCGACCGGGATCGATTGCCCCGGCGCCGAGCTGGCGTACCGGGTGCATGATGCAGTGGACGATCCCGAGACCACAATCGTGGTCAATTGCGCCGGACGAACCCGCAGCATCATCGGCGCCCAGTCCTTGATCAATGCCGGTGTCGCCAACCGGGTGGTGGCGCTCCGCAACGGGACCATGGGGTGGGCGCTGGCCGGTTTCGATCTGGAAAACGGCGCCGAGCGGAATTTTCCCGACGTGACGGACAGGGGGCTGGCTCTCGCCCAGGCGTCCGCCGAGATTGTGGCCAAACGCTTCGGTTTGAAGAGCATAACCCCGGACACGCTTGCCGACTGGCAGGCGGAGGCCGACACCCGCTCGCTTTATGTGCTCGATGTGCGCAATCCGGCGGAATACGAGGCCGGTCACAGGCCGGGTTCGGTGTCGGCGCCCGGCGGCCAGCTGGTCCAGGCGACCGACCGCTGGGTATGCACCCTGGGCGCCCGGATCGTTCTGGTCGACGATACCGGCATCCGCGCCCGCATGACGGCGTCCTGGCTGGTTCAGATGGGCTGGCGTGATGTTGCGGTCCTGACGGGTGGGCTGGAATCCGGCGCGCTCGAAACCGGACCGTCGCGGCCGCCCATGCCGGTGATTACGCCCGGGCCGCTCGATACAGTTTCAGTGACGGACCTGCAAAATTTGATCGGGGACGGTGCGGTTACCGTGGTTGATTTCGCCACCAGCCTCGAGTACCGCGCCGGCCATATTCCCGGCGCCTGGTGGGCCATCCGGGCACGGCTTCCTGGATCGCTTGGGAAAATCAGCGGTAACGGACCACTCGTGTTCACCTCGCCGGACGGGATACTGGCCCGTCTCGCGGCCGGCGATGCAGAGGCCTTGACCGACCGGCCGATAAAGATCCTGGACGGCGGCACCGCCGCCTGGCGTGCGGCGGGCGGAACTCTGAGCGCCGGATTTGAGAACATGGCCGATGACAACAACGACGTTCAGTACAAAGCCTACGACCATACGGAGAATATCGAGTTTCACATGCAGGAATATCTCAGCTGGGAAATCGGGCTGGTCGAGCTGATCGACCGTGACGGCACCGCGCGCTTTCGTCACGTGCCGGCCTGAAAAGCCACGCAATGGTGTCTCCCGGCGCGCAACACCATGGTGAGGTTTCCTGGCTGCGCCGCGCCGTGCGGGGCGCCACCGGGCTGATCCTGCCGCGTCGCTGTCTTGCCTGCGGGACGCCTGTCGCCGGCGAGGGCGCGCTGTGCGCCGAATGCTGGCCCGCCGTGCGGTTTCTTGGCCCGCCACTCTGTGCCGCGTGCGGTTATCCGTTCGAGTTTGACCCCGGCGCCGGGGCGTTGTGCGGCTCCTGTGCGGCGGAACTGCCTGCCTTCGACCGGGCGCGGTCGGTGTTCGTCTATGATACCGCCAGCCGTGGCCCGCTGCTCGCGTTCAAGCACGCCGATCGAACCGATGCGGCGCCCACGTTTGCCCGCCTGATGGCCAGCGCGGCGTCGGATCTGCTGCCCGATGCGCATATGATCGTCCCGGTGCCGCTGCACCGTCGCCGCCTGCTGGCCCGACGGTTCAACCAGTCGGCTTTGCTGGCGCAGGCGCTCGGCCGTGAGGCGGCAATTGAGGCCGTTCCCGATCTACTGGTGCGAACGCGGCATACCCCGTCACAGGGTGGGCTGAGCGCATCCGCCCGGCGGCGCAACGTGACCGGTGCGTTCGCTGTTCGTAAAGGGATGGCGGATAATGTTCGCGGCGCCCGAGTTCTGATGGTCGACGATGTTTATACCACCGGTGCGACGGTGGGCGCCTGTACGGCGGTACTGCTGCGCGCCGGCGCGCTGGCGGTCGATGTCATAACGCTGGCCCGGGTGGTTCGCCCAAGTTTGCTGTAAAAACCCTCGCCCCGGGCAACGGGGAATGCCATATAAGTCTTTGAACAATGCCAATAGCTGAGTGAGAATCGTGCCAACAGTTGAAATGTACACAACCTTGTTCTGCCCGTTCTGTACGCGGGCGAAGAGCTTGCTGAAGAAAAAGGGCGTTGAGTTTACCGAGATCGGTGTCGGTGGCGACCCCTCGCTGCGTCAGCGGATGAGCGAGCGATCCGGCGGCGCACGCACGGTGCCGCAGATTTTTATCGATGGAAAGCCGATCGGCGGGTCGGACGAGTTGGCCGCCCTCGACGGCAGCGGCGAGCTCGATCGCCTGCTGCAGGGAACCTGATGACATCGCCGTTCCGTCTTGCCTGTGTTCAGGTCAATGCGGGCAATCAAATGGCGGCAAACATAGAGACCGCCGCGGCCCTTGCGCGCGCCGCGCATGACGACGGCGCCGATTTCATCGCCTTCCCCGAATGTGTCGCCATGATGGAGATGGGGCGCGACGCGGTTCTCGCCCAGGCCAGGCCCGAAGAGGCCCACCCGGCATTGGCTGCGTTTTGCGATCTCGCCCGCGATCTGAAAGTGTGGCTGCTGGGCGGGTCGCTGTCGGTTCTGCTGCCCGGTGACAAAATCGCCAACCGGTCCTTTCTGATCGACAGTGGCGGCGCCGTTCGGGCGCGGTACGACAAGATCCATATGTTCGATGTCGATCTGGAAGAGGGCGAATCCTACCGCGAATCCGCGACCTATCGGCCCGGCGAAACGGCCATGCTGGCGGAAACGCCATGGGGCGGGCTCGGCATGACGGTGTGCTATGATCTGCGTTTCCCGCGGCTTTACCGCGATCTCGCCCAGGCCGGCGCGATGATGCTCTCCGTCCCGTCGGCCTTCACGCGCCCGACCGGAGAGCCCCATTGGGAGGTCCTGCTGCGCGCCCGGGCGATCGAAAACGCGGCCTACGTGTTTGCCCCGGCGCAGTGCGGCGAACATCCCCACGGCCGCCTCACCCACGGCCATTCGCTGATAATCGACCCGTGGGGGACCGTGCTGGCCGACGGCGGTGATACGCCCGGCCATATCATCGCCGAGATCGATCCCGCAAAGGTGGACGAGATCCGCCGCTCGCTGCCATCCCTGACCCACGACCGGACCTATCAGGGGCCGCGCTGATCACGGCGATGGTTTTTCGTGCTCACTTGATGTGGGTTTGCGAGGCCAATATTTCCATGCCATTACAGTCGCAAGGACCAACGATCCGATAATTGGAATAACTATATAGATCAGGGAATACGCCGCAAAAACGTCTTCCTGGGAATATCCAAGCCTGATTAATGCGCCTATTGGTAGGACAAATACGACGAAGCCAAATTCAAACAGGTGCGATGCGATCATCAATCCACAAAACAACAGAATTTTCTTTATGCATTTTCTGATCATTTTATTCGGCGTTTTTCGCGTCCTTCGCTTCGATCGACCCACCTAGTGTTGCGATTCCAACGCTTGTTTCCCACGGTTGACCTTTTCGATGATGGAACTGGCTGAAGCT
>JAQBTY010000429.1 GCA_027624735.1 Pseudomonadota bacterium
TTCGGATTGAGGATGAAACAATCGAAGGAGCTTGAGCCCAAGTCCTTCGGCCTCATAGCATCTTTTGGCTAATCTGAGAACATCGGAAGCGTAGAATTCTCGTCCACCTTCCCCCGCGATTTTGGTGCACCGGAAACGGCGCCGGGAGCGATCCGACCGGTCATGACGAGCCTGCCGGTTTGCGCCACCGGCATGGCATGGGGTAGGCTCGACCCCGGTAATTTTCCCAATTCAGTAAGGGAGATATTAATGGCAAAGCATATTTCGACCGGACGCCTGGCCGCAGCCCTGTGCTGCGCGTTCATGGCCTTCGTCCAGACCCAGGCGTCGGCCGATGAAATTGCGGATTTCTATAAGGGCAAGCAGATTATGCTCATCGTGAACAGCGGCTCCGGCGGGCTTAACGCGCTCTATGGCCGCACGCTCGGCGACCGGATGGGCAAGCATGTCCCCGGCCAGCCGAAAGTCATTTACCAGTTCATGACCGGCAGCGGCGGGTTGAAGGGCCTCAATTACTGCTACAACGTCGCCCCCAAGGACGGCGCGACACTGTGCCAGCTGCTCAATTCTCTCGGTCTGGCGCAGCTGTTGCGGCCCAAGGGAGTCAAGTACGACGCCGGCAAATTCAACTATATCGGCAACACCGGCGACCAGAATGGCTCGATCGCCGTCTGGCATACGGTACCCGCCAAGACACTGATGGATCTGCGCAATATCGAGGTCCCCTTCGCCGCCACCGGGCGGGGTTCGGAATCCTTTTATGACCCGACCCTGCTGAACGCCATGTTCGGCACCAAGATGAAGGTGGTCATGGGGTATAAAGGCGGCGGCGACCTCGATCTGACCATGGAGCGGGAAGAAACGACAGGCCGCGCCGGACCGGTGATCTCCTACCTGGTGCGCAAGCCGCACTGGATCACGGAAGGCAAGGTCCGCATCCTGCTGCAGGTGGGTCTCAAGAAAATGCCGGGCTACGAGCACATTCCGCTCATGCTGGACCTCGCCCGCAATGAGGAGGAACGGCAGATCATCCAGCTGATGTCATCGCGCTCCGCCATCGGCCGTCCCGTGGTAACGCCGCCCGGCGTGCCCGCCGACCGTGTCGCGGCGCTGCGCAAAGCCTTTGTCGCCACCATGAACGATCCGGCTTTCAAGGAAGACATGAAAAAGCGCAAGATGCTCAATGACTGGCGCACCGGCGAAGACGTGGCAAAGATCATGGCCACAACGCTGGCGACGCCCAAGCTGTTGCTGCAAAAAACCCGGAAAACCCTCGGCTGGAACTAACAGAAGCGGGTAATCCATGGACGATCGTTAAAGGCGGCGTCCCAGCGCCGCCTTTAACCTTCGAAGCCCGGCGATGACATGACCGACACCACGCGAAAGACTTTCGTGCTGGTTCATGGCACGTCCCATGGCGGCTGGTGCTGGGTCCGTGTCGCCGAGCGTCTGCGCGCCCAGGGCCACCGGGTCTTTACGCCGACCCTGACCGGCGTCGGCGAACGATCCCACCTCATGAGCACCAGCATCGATCTCGACACCCACATCAGCGATGTGGTGAACGTCATCCAATGGGAAGGGCTGCGGGACGTGGTGCTGTGCGGCCATTCCTATGGCGGATGGGTGATTTCGGGCGTCGCCGAGCAGGTGGAGGACCGCATCGGATCCATCGTCTATCTGGATGCGTTCATGCCCAAGGACGGCGAACGCGCGATCGACACGCAGTCGCCGGGCAGCCGCGACGCCGTGCTCGCCGCATCCAGGGCCGGCGAGGCGTCACGACCGGCCGGGTCGGCATCGCGCTATGGGCTTGAAGGCGCGGATCTTGCCTGGGTCGATTCGCTGCTGACGCCGCAGCCCATCGGGGTGTCGCTACAGCCCATCAAACTGACCGGCGCCCGTGACCGCATCGCCAAAAAGGCCTATATCCTCGCCACCGGCTACAACAACCCACCCTTCGTCGCCGCCCACGCGGCCCTCAAGGACGATCCGTCCTGGCGCCTGTTCGAGCTGCCCTGCCACCACGACGTGATGGTCGAAATGCCCGAAGAACTGGCAAATATCCTGCTGGACGTCGCCTGAACAAGCCTAAACCGGTCCCCGTCTCGCTAAATCTTGAACCGACCCCATAGGGTTAATCGATTGTTAACGCGGCTGCGCGACCCTGTCTCGCAATTATGGGATTTGACCGGCTCCCGGCCTGCGAATGGGTTTTCAGATGGATATCAAAGACAACATCCTCGATGCGATCGGCAATACCCCGCTCGTTCGTCTTAACAAAGTTGTGCCGGCGGGCGCCGCGACCATTCTCGCCAAGTGCGAGTACATGAACCCGACCGGGTCGATCAAGGACCGGATGGGCCCCTTTATCATCGAGCAGGCGGAAGCCGAAGGGCTGCTGAAGCCAGGCGGCACCATCGTGGAAAACACTTCTGGCAATACCGGCCAGAGCCTCGCCATGGCGGCCGCGGTCAAAGGCTACCGCTGCGTCTTTACCCTGCCCGACAAAATGAGCCAGGAAAAAATCGACATGATGCGGGCCTTCGGGGCGGAGGTCGTCATCACACCGACCGATGTGCCCGGCGATTCGCCCGATCATTACGTCAACACCGCCAAGCGCATCGCCGCCGAGACCCCGGGAGCGTTTTACGTCAATCAGTATCATTCCAAATGGAATATCGAGGCGCATTACCGCTTCACCGGCAAGGAAATTTATGACCAAACGGACGGCGGCAAGATCGACGTCTTCATGGGCGGCACCGGCACCGGCGGCACGGTGTCGGGCGTCGGGCGCTGGTTCAGGAGCATGCGCCGCATGTGAAGATCATCGGCGTCGATCCGCTGGGGTCGGTTCACTACCATCTGTTCCATACCGGCTCGTTGCCGACCGCCTATGTCTACAAAGTGGAAGGGATCGGCGAAGACATCCGATGCGACGCCATGGATTTTTCCGTGGTCGACGACATGCGCCAGGTCAACGACAAGCAATCGTTCGATATGGCGCGCCGGCTGGTTCGCGAGGAAGGCCTGTTTTGCGGCGGCTCAAGCGGCTCCATCGTCCATGCGGCGGTCGAAGTCGCCAAGGAAATCGGACCGGGCAAGACCATCGTCGTCACGCTCTGCGATTCCGGCACGCGCTATACCTCGAAATTCCTCTCCGATATCTGGATGAAGGAACACGGCTTCCTGGAGGACGGTCCCGAACTTGGTCTGGTGGAAGACCTGCTGACCGCCCAGAACATGGTCCCGGTTACGGCATCGGCCTACTCTCCCATCTCGGAAATCATCATGCTCATGCGCAAGCACGGCGTGTCCCAGATACCGATTATCACGACCAGCAAGCTCACCTCCATCATTCATGAAGCCGATATCATTCGGGGCCTGCGTGACGGCCGGATCGGACCGCACTCGCCGGCAAGCGAGGTCGCCGCGCCGATCGGCGGGCTGATCTATCCCAAGGCGCGGCTGGAAGAACTGTTCCATCTGTTCGAAACCGACCACGTGGCGGTCGTCCTCGATGGCGGGAAGGTCGTCGGCGTGGGTTCTAA
>JAQBTY010000430.1 GCA_027624735.1 Pseudomonadota bacterium
GGGTGACAGCAACTTGACTGGCGTATCATCCGCAAAAATGGCCTGCAGCTTCCTCCAAAGCCGCGCCATTTTCAATCGACGGCCGGCTAAATTCCGGCGGCGCCTGCCGCGGTGCCGTCACCGGAAAATACGCGCCGAACCGCCGGACCCCCACGGTATCTATCGGGTTTGTTTCGAACCGGTTGCGCGTCGGGCCGGCCAGGTTTAAACTCACCGGCCTGGGAGGATCCCGCCTGGGAAGTCCCGGTCCATGTTTAACCCTTTGCATTTCCGGTGGAGAAAACTCCGATGAACGTTCGCCGTTGTCTGGTTGCGATAGCGCTGACCATTGTGCCTGCTTTACCGATCCTTTTTTCCGCGCCTCCCGCGGCCGCTGTCGAAACCATCAAGCTGACGACCTGCCTGCCGCGCACCGACGGTCTGGTCATCGCCTTCATGGATGTCTACATGAAGCCATTCGCCGCCGCCGCCAAAGGCGTCGCCACGATCAAATATATCGGCGGACCGGAAGTGACGCCCCGCACCAAGCAGGCCGCCGCGGTGGAACGCGGCTTGATGGACATGATTTTCTGCCCGGCCAGCTATTACTCGGGCAATGTTCTGGAAGCAAAACTGCTGCCGGTGGGAAATGTACCGGTGTGGGATCTGCGCAAGAATGGCGCCATGGATATGCTGCAGGAGGCGTGGGCGAAAAACCTGAATGCCCGCATCATCAGCTATTGCTGCAATGAGACTCCGTTCCACATCTACCTGACCCAGCCGCCCAAGTTTCTGGCAAATGGCAATATCGACCTGCGGGGGCTCAAGCTGCGTTCGACCGCGCTTTACAACGCGCCTTTCAAGGCGCTTGGCGCCACGCCGATCACCATGGCGGCGCCGGAAATCTATACCGGCCTGCAGCGCGGCGTCGTGTCGGGCTTTGGCTGGCCCGAAACGTCGGTTGTCGCACTCGGCGTCAAGGATCTCGTCAAATACAAGATCGAGCCGGGTTTCTTCCGCGGCACCAACGTGGTCATCATGAATCTCAAACGGTACAAGGCGCTATCGGCAAAGGCGCGGGCGATCGTGGATAAGGTCGGCGAACAGTTCGAGCGTGATAGCATTCCCTATATGGATAAGCTGGTTGCCGACGACGTAGCCAAGCTGAAGAAGGCCGGCATGAAGATCGTGACGCTGTCCGGCCCGGGCAAGAAGGCATTTCAAAAGACCCTTTACGATGCCGCGTGGCAGGACATGAAGGGCCGCAAATATGTGGTCGATTTCAACAAGCTGAAATCGCTGATGTATCAATAGGCCACGGATGAAAGGTGGGCGATGGCGCGATAATGTCGCGCTGTCGCCCGCCAAGGCCTGACGCCTTGAGTCATATGCCGCCGCCGCAGTCTTTCTAATTGCGCCGGCGGCTTTTAGGTCCGCTCCGTCCTCAACACCGGGAGGCGGCAAGGTCTGTCAGCCTTCCAGGCCATTCAATCCGCAATCGCCGGGGAATGCTTGATCTGACCGGGTTGAGTAGTTACGAAAAAAATAAGTGTAAGGGGAGGAGACGGCGTTGTCCGACAATCAGGGGGACGAACGAAACAAGCCGCGGCCGGCGCCCGGCGCGGTAAACTGGGTCGAGCTTGTCACGATCTCGCTCGGTGTTCTGATCATCGCCATCTCGGTGTCGTTCGCCGCCGACTTCCCGATCCTGCGCCAATTGGAGATCCCCAAGGAGCAGGCGCTGCCAATCGTTCTCGGCGCCAGCTTTCTCATCATCTTCCTGAGACTGCCGGCCAGAAGCGGCGCGGAAAAAGACCGGATTCCCTGGTACGATTATGTTTGCGGGTTGGCGGGTTTCTGCACTTGTTTATATTTTTCCTATATTTACCCCACTCTGGTCGAGAATTATTTCCAACTTCGCGATACGGCTTTCGTTATCGGGATAATCGTCATACCCCTGATAATCGAGGCGCTGCGGCGGACCGCCGGCTGGAGTCTGGTCGCCGTGCTTCTGGTCTTTCTGGCTTACTCCGTAGTTGGGCATCTGGTGCCGGGCGACCTGCAGGCCCAGGAAAAGGACCCCTATAATCTGATCGCCTATCTGGCGGCGGACAATGTCGCGCTGTTCGGTCTGCCGATGAACATCGTTACCTATGTGGTGGTGTTGTTCGTCTTGATGGGACAGTTTTTGCTGGCGACGGGGGCTTCCGAATGGTTCACCGACATCGCGACGGCGATGTTCGGCAGATCGCGCGGCGGATCCGCGAAAATTGCCGTCGTCGCATCCGGTTTGTTCGGATCCATTTCCGGCAGCGCCGTGTCCAACGTCGCGTCCACCGGCGTCATAACGATTCCGCTCATGCAGGCCGGCGGGTATTCCGCGAGAACGGCCGCGGCATTCGAGGCGGTGGCGTCGACCGGCGGGCAGATCATGCCGCCGATCATGGGCGCCGCCGCGTTCCTCATGGCGGAATTGCTCGAAGTGGATTACACGGATGTGATCCTTGCTGCGTTGATACCGGCCTTCCTGTATTACTTCGCCGCCTTCATCCAGGCCGATCTGGAGGCGGCGCGCCTGAAAGTGGCCGCGGTGCCAAGGGACAGAATTCCGCCCTTGTGGCGCGTGGTCAAGGAGGGATGGTTTTTCACGATCCCCTACATCATTCTGGTCATTGCGCTGTTCCGCTACAATCTGCCGCCCGATAGCGCCGCCCTGTACGCGTCGATATCGTTGCCGGTCGTCAGTTGGATCTTCGGATACAAGGGCAAGCGGGTCTCTCTCAAGGACCTTGGGTGGGCCATCGCGAACACCGGCCGCAATTCTGTCGATATTATCATTATCGGGGCCATGGCGGGGATCGCCATCGCCATCATAGAGACGACCGGCCTCGGTTACGCGATGACGATCGTGCTCCTGAAAGTGGGACAGGACAGCTTGTTTTTGCTACTCGTTCTGACCGCGATCATTTCGATCATCCTCGGCATGGGGATGCCGACCACCGCCATTTATCTGCTGCTGGCGTTGATGATAGCGCCGCCCATGATAAAGCTCGGGGTCAACCCGTTCGCCGCCCACCTGTTCGTGCTCTATTTCGGCCTGATGTCGATGATCACCCCGCCCGTGGCCATCGCGGCCTTCACGGCGGCCAAGCTCGCGAATTCGACGCCGATGGGTACGGCGATGACGGCCTGCAGGCTGGGTTGGGTCGCCTATGTCATCCCGTTTGTGTTCGTTTACGAACCCGCCCTGATCATGCAGGGCTCGCCGGTCGATATTCTCCTGAACCTGTGCGCCGCCGTGTTCGGCGTCTGGGTCGTCTCAGGCGGTATGCTCGGCTTTATTTTCACCGGTATCGGGCCGTTGATGCGGATAATTTGCGTCGTCGGCGGTCTGTTCCTGCTCATGCCCATGGGCGTCCTGCCCTATGGCGCCGCTATAAAACTTTTGGCGGCGGGCTGTGTCCTGGTCATATTCGCCGCGCAATTCGTGCGCGTCAAACAGGTGAAAGCCGCGTCGTAAGAGAGCATTTTTCGATCGGGTGGCATAAAAACCGGGGCC
>JAQBTY010000431.1 GCA_027624735.1 Pseudomonadota bacterium
GTGGGTCTGATCGCGATTGCCTTCCCGGAAGTTCTTGGCGTCGGTTACGAAACCACGGATAAAGCACTCAAAGGACTAATCGATTTGCCGCTGCTGCTCGCGTTGCTTGCCGCCAAGACCGCGGCGGTCGCCATCAGCCTCGGGTCGGGATTCGGCGGCGGCGTGTTCAGCCCGTCCCTGTTCCTGGGCGCGATGCTGGGCGGCGCCTTCGGTATTATCGCGACCCAGGCGTTCCCGGAAATGTCTTCCGGCCTCAGCGCCTATACGATGGTCGGCATGGCCGCGGTGGCCGGCGCCGTGCTGGGCGCGCCGATTTCCACCATTCTGATCATCTTTGAACTGACCCGAGACAATTCGGTAACGGTCGCGGTCATGGTCGCCGTGGTCATCGCCTCCGTGGTTACCCAGCAAGTGTTCGGCGGATCTTTTTTTCTCAAGCAGCTCGATCGCCGCGGTCTCAATATCAGGCGGGGCCGCGAGGCGGGGCTCCTTGCCCAAATTCACGTTGGCGATGTGATGACCACCAGCGCCTTCTCGAAGGTTGCGCTTTCCTTGCCGATCAGCGATCTGCGGGAAAAACTGCAAACCGCGCCGCACGGCCAGCTTGTCGTCGTCGATGAAGACGGCGTTATTCGGGGCACCATCACGCTCTCCGATCTCTCGGACGCCGCCTTCGACCATTCGGTCGATAGTCTGGTGAAAGCGGTCGACGTGATGCGGATGACTCCGCCTGTGCTCACCCCCGATACCGATCTGGATGGCGCCCTGAAGCTGATGGAAGACGTGCACGAAGAACATATCGCCGTGGTCGAAAATAAGCAGACCATGAAGCTGGTCGGCGTCGTCAACGAGGTCGAGGTTATGCTCGCCTATAACCGCGCCCTGATGCGCGCCCGCGCCGAAGAGCACGGCGAGCTATAATGCGCGCGGACCTAATAGCTCTTGTTTAGCCGCAGCCATTGGTGACGGTCGCCCGATTTGATCGATATGGGCGCAACGCTCGTACCCCTGAGAACATCAAGCTTGACGGTGACGCCCGATGTGCCAAGCGCCCAGATCTTGCGATAGAAATCCGCCAGCCCGGTGACGGCCTTACCGCTGACGCCGACCACCAAATCGCCTTCCCGCATGCCGGCGGATTGCGCGGGGCCTTCGGCGGCAATCCGGGTCACGAACAGCCTGCCATGAATTTCCTGGCAGTATAGGCCGAGCCATGGCCGGCGCGGTGTCTGGGATCTGCCTTTGTCCAGCATGGCTGCCAGAATGGGTTTTAGCCGGTCCACCGGAATGAACATATTGCCCGGCAGCGGCTGTTCGGGACCGGCGGCATCGGGGACGATCAACGACCCGATGCCGAGCAATTTTCCGGTGCTCGAGATCAGGGCGGCGCCGCCGAAGGCAGGGTGCGGCGGCGCGGTGAAGATGGCCTGTTCCAGTAGATATTCCCAATACCCGGCGAAGGGGCGGCGCGAGACCACCAGCGCCGCTATCGCCATCGATTGACCGCCATGGCTGGCGACCAGAACCTGTTCGTTGGCTTTAAGGGCGCTGGAATCGCCAAGTGCGATCGCCGGGACGCCAAGCGGTTCGGTGGCTCTCAGCAGGCCGAAACCGGTGTCGTGATCATAGGCTACAAGCGTGGCCCCTATTTTACGCCCGTCGGCGAGACCTATTTCAGCCTGTTCCGCCTCAAGCATGACGTACCCGATGGTGAGCACCAGCCCGTTAGAATCTATCACGACCCCGCTGCCTTCGCGTTGAGAGCCCAGGGTGCCCGCGGTACGCGCCGTCGCCGGGACTTTGGTGGCGACCCGCACGACGCCGTCCAGAATAGACTGAACGCTGGTGCCGCCGTCGGACATTCCGGGTGGTGTCGGTGCGGCGTGGACATTGCCGTTGATGAACGACGGCACCAAAAACAACGGCAAAAGAAACTTGACCGCGCATTTGGTGGCAGACCGCGTCCTGCGCAGGAAAAAGCTTTTCATAATGCCTCCTGAAAATTGGCCGTCCCGTAGGATATAGTGCTGCTGGCGGGACGGGCAATGCGGTAAATCACACTTATTAGCGGTTGTTTGGCGAGACAAATTGCGAAAAGCGCGGTGGCCGATTCGCCCGGACACGCCGAAAATGCGGATTCGTCATTGTCCAATCCGGTATGGTACCAACGCCTATGACAGACCCCGTATCATCAATGTCTTCTGACCGCGTTTCCCCTGTCGCAGGTGCGGTGCCCTATCTGGCGACCTTGAACCCGGCCCAGCGTGGCGCGGTGGAAGCGCTCGACGGTCCGGTTCTGGTGCTTGCCGGGGCGGGTACCGGTAAAACACGGGTTCTGACGACACGCCTCGCGCATATCCTGGTCACACAGCGCGCCTGGCCGAGTCAGGTTCTTGCGGTCACCTTCACCAACAAGGCGGCGCGGGAAATGCGGGAGCGGGTCGCCTCGCTGGTTGGTCCGGTCGCCGAAAATATGTGGATCGGCACGTTTCATTCCGTCGCCGCGCGAATCCTGCGCCGGCACGCGGAAGTCGTCGGGTTGAAATCGAACTTCAGCATTATCGATTCCGACGACCAGATCCGGCTTCTGAAACAGATTCTGGAGGCGGAGGAAATCGACCACAGCCGCTGGCCGGCGCGTGCCCTGCTGACAATTATCCAGCGCTGGAAGGATCGCGGGCTTGGGCCGGACAAGGTTCCGGCGGCGGATGTCGGCGAATTTGCCGGTGGCCGCGCGGTGGAGCTGTACAAAATCTACCAGCAGCGCCTTGTGACCCTGAACGCCTGCGATTTTGGCGATCTGCTGCTGCGCAATCTGGATCTGTTCACCAGCGACAATGCGATTCTGGCCGAATATCAGCGCCGGTTTCGGTACCTGCTGGTGGATGAATATCAGGACACCAATGTCGCGCAGTATCTATGGCTGCGCCTGCTTGCCCAGGACCACAAGAATATCTGTTGTGTGGGCGATGACGACCAGTCGATCTATAGCTGGCGCGGCGCCGAAATCGGCAACATTCTTCGTTTCGAAAAGGATTTCCCAGGCGCGACGACGGTGCGGCTCGAACAGAATTACCGCTCGACGCCGGAAATTCTCGCCGCCGCATCCGGGCTCATCGCCAATAATTCGGGGCGTCTCGGCAAGACGCTGTGGACCGATAAGGGCGCCGGCGACAAGATTGTCGTGCGTGGTGTGTGGGATGGCGAAAGCGAAGCCCGGCTGGTGGCGGACGAGATCGAGGCTTTGCAACGCAACGACCATTCGCTTGACCAGATTGCCGTTCTGGTGCGGGCCAGTTTCCAGATGCGGGAATTTGAAGAACGCTTCATTACCCTTGGCGTTCCCTACCGTGTCATCGGCGGGCCGCGCTTTTATGAACGCCAGGAAATTCGCGATGCCATCGCCTATCTGCGGGTTATCAACCAGCCCGACGACGGGCTTGCCTTCGAGCGGATTGTCAATGTTCCCCGCCGCGGGCTCGGGGCCGCGACCATGCAGGCGATCCACCATCTGTCGCGGGCGCAGGCAATTTCGCT
>JAQBTY010000432.1 GCA_027624735.1 Pseudomonadota bacterium
TCAATGGCGTCGATCCGCAGGCATGGCTAACCGACACCCTTGCCCGCATTGCCGATCACAAGATCACCCGTATCGACGAACTGCTCCCATGGCGTTACGCTCAGACCTGAGCGTAACAGCCCAGCGTTACCGGCGGCAGGGCTGGTTCACCGGACGGTCACCCTGAAGCCTGAACAAATCGCCTTTCAGTCAGCCAATGGATGGGACATCGCCGGCGCATCGTCTTTCGGATTTGCGACGGTCTGGATAAACCGCGCAATGGCGATCGAAGAGCGTTTACCGTTCGGGCCTGCCAACACTCTCGCATCGCTTGACGGGTTGCCGGCACTCCTTGGTTTGAGTTGAAGACCACAATGACGCCAGATATTCTCCCGGACTTAAAAACACTCCATAACGACATTGTCGATGCAGCCGAGCGGCTGCGCGGGATCGCCGTCAGAACACCCTTGCTCGAGTGCCCGGTGGCCCTGACCGGCGGCCTCGGACGGGTGCTCATCAAGGCTGAAGTACTTCAACACACCGGGTCTTTCAAATTCCGTGGCGCCTATAATTTTATCAGCCAGCTGGACAATGAAATCCGAAACCGGGGCATCGTCGCGTTCTCGTCGGGCAACCACGCGCAGGCAGTCGCCGCGGTCTCTAAAATGTTCGATACAAGGGCTACGATCGTCATGCCGGCTGACGCACCGAGATTAAAAATCGAGGCCACCCGTGATTACGGCGCCAACGTCGTCCTTTACGACCGCCGCTCCGAATCCCGCGAAGCCATCGCGGCGGCCCTTGTCAATGACCTGGGGGCAACGCTGGTGCCGCCCTATGATCATCATATGACAATCGCGGGCCAAGGCACCGTGGGACTGGAAATTATGGAGGATCTGGCGCTGCGAAATCTAAATCCGGATATTGTCCTGGTGCCCTGCAGCGGCGGCGGTCTGGTCGCCGGATCGGCAACCGCTATCAAACATGGCGCCCCCGATGCGGCGATCTATGCCGTCGAGCCCGAGGGTTATGACGACACCGCCAGATCCCTGCGATCGGGCCGGTTGGAACAGGCGGATGGCCGCCCACCGTCGATCTGCGACGCCCTGCTCGTACAGAAACCAGGCGACCTCACTTTTTCGATCAATCGGCAATTGCTGGCGGGCGGGCTGGTCGTCACGGATGCGATGGCGCGAACCGCCATGGCTGCGGCATTCAGGCACCTGAAACTGGTTGTAGAACCGGGCGGCGCGGTCGCGCTGGCGGCGGTTTTGAATAATTTGATCGAGATGACGGACAAGACCATAATTGTGGTCTGCTCGGGCGGTAACGTCGACCCAGACACCTTCACCGATGCCCTGAACGGGCCAAGCACCGATGCCCTGAACGGCCCCAGTGGAGGTTCTTAAGATATAATCAAGCGCTCTCAGCCGCGCGGGCGCGCCGATATCCCATCACTGACCACGAGGTTTATGGTCGAACTTTCTTCACCGCTATCGACGGCATTCAACCGTCGGCAGTGGCCTTCCAGCTTGGCGCCCGACTCCATGCTTAGCGTATCGTGGAAGATATCGCCCTTAACCTGAGCGGTTCTGGTCAAGGTGACAAGCTGGGCGCGAATTTGTCCGTTGACGCGGCCACGCACCAGAATTCGATCCGCGGTCACCGCGCCGGCGATATGGCCCGACGCCCCGATGCTTACCTTGGCGCCCCGAACGTCGCCATCGACGACGCCATCAATCTGGACCTCTCCTTCACTCGTTATATTGCCGGTAATGCGCATGTCCGAGCTGATGATCGTAGGCGACACGGGCTTACCCTTGCGCCTGCTGTCCGATTTAGCTTTTGAAAACATCTTTACCTGCCTCAATGAACTTCATGGGGTCAATATTCCGACCCTTGAGAATAATTTCGTAATGCACATGCGGGCCGGTGCTGCGGCCCGACGTTCCGACCTGCCCGATCTTTTGTCCCAGCTTGACGTGCTGCCCGGCGCGCACATATATATTTCTCATATGCCCGTAGCGGGTCCTTATGCCATTGCCGTGGTCGATCTCTACCAGGCGACCATAGCGGCCTTTCCAGCCACGGTAGACGACTTTGCCCTCAGCCGTAGCCAGAATATCTGATCGGCTCGGCGCGGAAAAATCAGCGCCCTTGTGCATCGCCCACCTTTTATTCATCGGGTCCCGCCGCCGGCCAAAGGGACTGCCAACGCGGTAATGATCGAGCGGCGCAACAAGCGGCAGACGCTGCATGAGTTTTTGCAGATCCTCCCAATGCATAAGGTGACGGTCTAGCGCCGTCTGGCCTTCATCCAGGATAGATCCCAGCCCGGTCGCGGGAATAAACGGTCCGCCTATGCCAAGAGATTCGGGATGTGCCCTGCCGATTAGGTCCGTGACGTTCAATCCGGCCTTCGAAATTATGCCTTCGATTTTCTTGATATCGGCCACCGTTCGGCGGGTAACCTGGAAAAGCGCCGTCTGATGGGAATCGCGGAGCAGCGCAATTCGTTCTTCCGTCTCCCGGAGTTTTTGCTTAAACCCATCGCGCTCAGCCGCAAACTCACTGCGTTCAATGATTGTTGCCGAAAGCTTCGATTTGGTCTTGTCCAGCGATTGTCTGAGGGTGGAACCGTTATTTTCGGCCTCGTTGAGTGCCTTTTCGAGCATGGCAAGCCGCTGGGCTTGGGCGGATTGACGCTGCAATTGTGCAGCCCGCTTCGATTCTGAACCGCGCAAGCCATCTTTAATCCCGTCGATCTCCGCTCGCAGGTGATCGTTTTGCGCGAGCAGGCCGACCAGATGATGATGGCTGCGCTTCAGCGTGCCCGACACATCCGTTATGTCATTCCGCATCGCGGCAACACGCAGCGACAACACGCTGTTATCGTTGGATACTTTTGCAATTTCCAAGTCCTTATGCTTGAGAATGGCATCGAATCCGACAAACACGATGGAGACGTGGCTGAACCAGCCGATGCAGCCCAGGACAAGAAAGCAAAGGCAAATTTGAACCGGGCGCGACAGGGTAATATGTGAAACGGTGCCGTGACGGCATACAACGATGTCACGCGGCTCCGTAGCCTGATACACACTACTGAAGATCCGTCTGACAATAGACGCGGACTCTTGCATCGACGCTGCTTTCCTCTTTGGCCGCACTATCTACAACCCGTAACGCGGTTCCTGGGAAATCGGAACTGCCGCGCCAACGGAACATTAACCAACACCCTCTACCAAACCAGTAAAATTGGCCCAATCAGTCCCCAATGAAGAACCAAAAAAGCGTACTGGCTCGCCAATTCGAAAGCAACCCCCAGCCGTGAACTCAGCCGGTTAACATAGTAGTCTGGAAAATTTAATAAATTGTTAGGGCAAGGACCGGAATCTCCAAATTTCCGCCAATATTGGGGTAAACTACCCCTAAAGAGAAACATTCTATCCACTAGATTGGGGATTCGGGAGTAATACTAATGGTTCGTTGGCGGCTTATCCCGTTGACTCAGGTGGCGCTAGATGTAGTGTTTGCGCGACCGGCTTGCCCGGTC
>JAQBTY010000433.1 GCA_027624735.1 Pseudomonadota bacterium
GTACCCTCTCCCGCGCGCGGGAGAGGGAAGGGGCCCGCGATGCGCTTGCATCGTGGGAAGGGTGAGGGGCGACTCTAAACGGAAGAGAGTCACTCGTCGAGCTTCAGCAAATTCCGCGCATTGCCCGCATAGATCAGGTGCCGTTCGGTCTCCGAAATCTGAAAGGCATCGACGGCGCCGATGGTGCCGTCGATAAAGTCGCGCCCACCGCGCAGATCGAACGGTGCGTCGGTGGCGAAAACGCTGTGGGAAGACGTGAAGAACGCATGGCCGCAGGCTGTGGAGGCAACTGATCCGTTGAGCGCCGTATCGGCATACAGCAGACGAAAATAATCCAGCGGGTCTTTTTTCAGGCCGGCGCGTTCGGCCAGCGGGTTCTTGCCGTTCTCCGAGAATATCTGCTCGAAGCCAAGCGCGATCTTGTTGGCGAAAAAGGGGATCATGCCGCCCATGTGATGGGTGATGATCTTTTGTCCCGGATTGCGGTCAAACAAGCCGGCATAGACCAGCCGCATCATGCAGGCGCTGGTCTCGTACGGCCAGCCGAAGGTAAACCAGATTTCGTGTTCGGAGGCTTCTTCGGTGGCGTAATCGGGATGGTTTGGCCCGCGGATCGGATGCACCCAAACCGGCAGGTCGCGCTCGGCCAGCAGATCGAAGAGGGGCTCGAACTCAGGCGCGCTGATGGGGGCGCCTTTGACATTGGTGAAAATCTGCACGCCACGCGCATCCAGATCGTTGATAGCGCGTTCGGCCTCCGCGACCGCCGCATCCGGGTTGTTCATGGGCAGCGAAGCGGTAAAGGCGGGAAAACGGTCGGGGTGCGCCTTGCAGATGGCGGCCATGCCGTCATTGGCGAGCCGCGCCAGCGCCGGGCTGTCTTCAGGACCCGCCAGCATTTCGAGCGGCGGATTGGCGAGCGACAATACCTGCTGATACCCGTCATATTCGTCCAGCATGGCGCGATGGGCGTCGAGATCCCAAAGCGTCGGCAACAGGGGATAGCGCGCCAGCATCCGCTTGTCGGGGATAATGTCCACCAGCCTGTCGAAATAGGGTTTCGGCAGGATATGATTGAACAGGTCGATTTTCATGCAGGCTAGCGTCCCATGGGTTTGCCGCTTGGCAGCTCGAACAGCCCGTCCGGCAGTTCCTTTATATGGTCGATGACCTCGTCTGTGGAAACGACATCGGCATATTTCGCGTTCATGTCGCACAAATTGATGGCGTGCGACGCTTCCGACCGATCGAAGCAGCCTTCTTCCGCCAGCGTCACGCGGTAGTTTTCGCTGAACGCATCGATGACGGAGGCACGGACGCAGCCCGATGTGGTGGTGCCGGTGACGATAAGCGAATCCGCGCCCAGCTGGGTCAGGAACGCATTCAGCGGCGTGCTGCTAAAGGCGCTGGGTTTGAGTTTGCGGATGACGATATCCTGGGGTTGCGGGGCGATCTCGTCGATGATGTCGTTGCCGTCGCGGTTCTGGCCGTGGCCGTTCCAATCGTCGGTCCGGCCATTCTTCCAGGCCCAGCTTCCCACATCCCACTGATCGCCGCGAAACTGGCCGGTGGTATAGATGATTGGCAGGCCCTTGGCCCGGGACGCGTCAAGAAGCCGTTGCAGGTGCGGCACGGCGCGCCAGGCGAAATGGCCACAGGAATTGGGCCAGGTCTTGATGGAATCCAGAATGGGCTCGTCCTTTTCGCCGGTAAAGCCGTAGGAAACATCGATAACCAGCACCGCTGGGCGTTTGCCCCATGCGCCGCGTGCGCCGTAGCCCGCCGCCTTGAAAACGGCCTTGTCCTGGTCGGTCAGAAATTCGTCCCAGACGCGTTCGCTCATATCACTTCTCCCAAACATAAAATTTATGCAAACCCATCGGGTCTGTTGTGACCCGATGGGTTTACGTTGAACGGATATTGTGCCCGATTATTTGTCGACCGTAATCAACCATCCATAGACGAAATGGTCCGGCCGAACTTCGATGTTGACGCCCTTGGCAACACCATACTGGATCTTCTGAAGCCACAGGAAGTGCGCCGGCGCGTCATCCAGAATCACGTTGATCGCCTTATTGAGAACCTTCTTGCGTTCTTCGACATTGAAGGTCGCCCGTTCTTTCTGCAGAAGGGTATCCAGCTTTGGGTTTGAATAGGTAATTCTCGGCGCTACGCCGGTTTCGAAATATTGCGACAGCGCGCCCGACGGGTCGACCATGCCGCCTCGACCCATCATGTAGAACGCCGACTTGCCTCTGATCACGTCGGACCACATGGTCGCCCATTCCGGCGTCTTGAGCCTGGCTTTAATACCAACCGCGTTGAGCATTGGGATCATGGCTTCGGCGACTTGCTTGTCGTTAACATAGCGGTTGACCGGCGTAATGAGGTTAACCTCAATGCCGTTGGGATAACCCGCCTTTTTCACAAGCTCACGCGCCTTTTTCGGATCGTAACGATAGGTCGGGGTGACGCTTTTCGGGTAACCGAACTGCTGCGGCCCGAGTGGACCATTCAATATTATCGCCTGTTCGCGCAGAACAGACTTGATGATCTTCTCGCGGTCGATGGCATAGCTTACGGCCTGGCGCAAATTCTTGTTGTCCCATGGCTTGAACTTGGGGTTCATGGCAAGGAACATCATTTCGACCGAACCGGTTTCCACGATCCGCGCCACCTTGGAATTGGCAACCCGAGGAAGCAAATGCGGCGGAATGAATTGAGCGATCTGGATCTCGCCATTGAGCAAGGCGGTAATGCGCTGTTCCGGCTCCTTCATGATCTGGAAAATGATCTCGTCCGGGTTGTTGGCTTTGATACCCGGCCAGCTCTCGTTCTTTTCGATGACCACCCTTTCGCCAATGGCGAGCTTCTTGAGTTTGTAGGGGCCAAAACCGTGAGGATGCTTGCGGTCCGCCTCTCTGGCGCCGTACTTGTCGAACAATTCCTTGCTGGTGATCATGACCCGGTCGAATACGAAACTCAGCAGCGGCGCGGTTGGTTGTTGGGTCGTAAGCTTGACGGTGTATTTGTCGACCGCTTCGGCCTTTTTGATTTTCTTGACGTTTTGCTTCTGCGCGCTACGGGGATCGGTGCGGATCCGGTTGATGGAATGCACCACATCTGCCGATGTCAGCTCGGCCTTGCCGTCGTGACGCATCACGCCCTTCTTGAGCTTGAATACCCAAGTGTTGGGATCCGTGATTTCCCAGCTTTCGGCAAGCATCCCGACCCATTCGGCTTTCTTAAAATCCCAGGTGCCGAGACAGCCATAGACTTGGCACCAAAGCGCGTAACCGAGCGCAACGCTGTCTGCGTGCGGATTGTGGCCGGTCAGTGTCTCGGTGACACCTATGGTAACTCTGGATTTCGCGCTTGCCTGCTGGGCGGTGGCGCCCATCAGCAATAAAGCGATTGCTGCCGATAGCGTTGAAAATATTCTTAGCATGAAGATCTCCCCATTGATTTATACTCCGCTCACGTCAGAACCCGAAAATCCTTTGGAGATATGACGCGAAAATTGTCTGATACG
>JAQBTY010000434.1 GCA_027624735.1 Pseudomonadota bacterium
ACGCTCTGCCGCACCATGACCTCAAGCGTTGCATTTTCCGACCGGAACAGGTCGCACAAAAAGTCGATGCGCTGGATTAGCAGGTCGCACTGACGGTCGTGGATATGGAGAAACAGGCTCTCTTTATCCTTGAAGCGCGCATAGAACGCGCCGACCGAACACCGCGCGTGGGAAACGATGTCGCTGACCGAGGCGCCGTCATAACCGCGCTCGGCAAACAGCTTTTCCCCCGCATCGGTGATCCGAACCAGCGTCTTCAGGCTGCGCGATTGCTGCGGCGCGCGCCCGTGATCGCGATCGATCGTATCCAGCAGACTACTCCGCCGCCACAGTGGCCGCGGCGGTTGATGTGCCGATGTGGCGCAATTTCGGCATGACTTCTTCGGCGAACATCTGCATGCTCTTCATGGTCTGTTCGTGACCCAGCGTGGCGAATTGCCCCATGGTGACCAGATTGCCGTAGCCCATTTCCGCCTGGTAACCCTCAAGCTTTTCGGCGACGGTCGATGGGCTGCCACAGATGAACATGCCGTTTTCCATCAGCATTTCGATGGACAGATATTGTTCGCGGAACTTCATCTTGTTTTCCATGATCATCTTGTAGGAATTGATCGAGGAATAGCCGGGCGGCATGCGGAATTCGGTTGGCGCCAGCAGGAACTTGTTGAAGAAATTTTCGATATGCGGGCGTGCTTCGTTGATCGCTTTCTCATCGGTCTCGGCCACATACATCGGCATGGCCCAGCCAAGCTGTTCCGGCTGGCACTGATAGCCGTATTCCTCGCATTTCTCCGCATAGGCTTTCATATTTCTAACGACGTTCTTGATCGGGCTGAACGTCATCAACAGCGTGTACTTGCGGTCGGGGTGGGATGCCCAGTCCTTTGTCTCGGCGGACCCCTGAGACGGTATCCAGATCGGTGGATGGGGCTGTTGGTAGGGGCGGGGCCACAAATTCACATACTGGAAGCGGTAATACTTGCCTTCAAAGGCCGTCGGTCCCGGCTGCGTCCAGGCCTGCATGATCAGATCATGCGCTTCGTGGAAACGCGCCAGCGACTCGCTGGGATTGACCATGTAGGAATGGTACTCACAGCCGATGCCGCGGACGAACCCGGCGATCAGACGGCCGCCGGTCACGTTGTCGATCATGGCGTATTCTTCGGCGATCGACAGGGGGTTCTCGGTCAACGGAAGCGCCCGGCCGAGAACGCAGATTTTCGCATTCTCGGTGCGCCGCGACAGGGCGCCGGCCAGCACGCTCGGCTGCGGCATGATGCCGTAGGCGGTCTGGTGATGCTCATTCACGCAGATGCCGTCATAGCCAAGCTGATCGGCGTATTCGAGCTCGTCGAGATAGCGGTTATAGAGCTTGTGCCCTTCTTTCGGATCGTAATTGCTGTTTGAAAATGTGATCCAGGCGGTGTCTGTGATGGCATCCAGGTCGACCGCGCCATAGGGCATCAGGTGAAAAAATGAAAATCTCATCGTGCCGCTCCCTTGGTAATGGTGTCGATACAGGCGAGGAACTCGGACAGCTTTTCCTGATGGGGCAGGTGGCCGCACTGGGGAATGATCCGCAACTCGGAACCCGGGATCGCCGCCTTATAGGCCTCGCCATAGGCGGGCGGGAAAACCTTGTCCGAATCCCCCCATAGGATCATGGTCGGCACCTTGATCCGATGCAGCCATTTCTCCAGATCCGGGTTGTGGAAACGCGGGCTCCAGGAAAGCTTGCCGGTGGTGAAAAAATTCTGCAGCTGAACGTCTTTTTCGTCCTCCGATAAAGTCACCCCAAGGCGGCTCTCCGCCATCTTCTGGTCGTAGAAAGTATTGCGCGCGCGTTCCTCTTCATTCCACATGAAGATATCGCCCATGGGGACGCCGATGACGCGAATCCCGGCCGCCGATACCAGGGTCAGTGTTTTTATGCGCTCGGAACTGCGCACCGCGATTTCGCTTGCGAGCCAGCCACCCAGCGAATTGCCCACCAGGTGAAAATCGCGAAGGTCGAGTTCCTCGATCAAATCCAGATAGAAAAAAGCCATATCCGACATGTTGTCGAGCCAGTCGGGATTGTCCGAACCGCCAAAGCCCGGATGGCTCGGCGCCAGCACGTCGAATTTCTCGGCCAGCGCATCCAGATAGGGCGACCATTCCTTGATGCCGCCCGCGCCGTGCAGAAATAAAAGCTGCTCGCCGGTTCCGCCGCGCAGCATTTCAATCGAACATCCGTTGATCGTGATCTTTTCAGCCATGTGCTCGGCCATCTAGTTTGCCTCCCATCCTTATTATTTCCCCAAATCCCGCCCAAAAACAGAATTGCCATTCTATTTTATACAGCCCTTAACCTGATGTTCAAGCGCGCTGGTTTATTCAGGTTGTTCAACCATTTATACATGCGCTTCCTTTCTGGTATAGTGAATTCCTGTTCAAGCGGCCTGGGACGTTCGCATGACTTGACAGGTCGGCACTCCAGCGCCCTACATTGGCGCGATTTCGAGGGCCACGTGGAATATTCCCGGCATCAATGTTGCCGGCGCATGATCCGCCACCCGATCGCTGAATTTTAGAATTTTGACCCGAGGAGAAGATTGATGGCGACCATTATGGATGAAGTCAGGAGCATGGAAGGCGACAAGCCGTTCCTGTCTGACCCGTTCCTTGACTGGGCCGAAGGCGAAGGCATTCCCATCACCGAGGATTTCGGCATTCATTTGCCGGATATGGAAGTAAAACCCTGGGCGCGCTATGACGCCAATGGCGGGTTCGCCCATCTGAAGGGCCGCGGCGACTGGTTGTCGGTGTTCGTTATCGAACTCACCCCGGGCGGCAAGACGGCGCCGCAACAGCACATGTTCGAAGAAGTCGTCTATTGCCTGTCGGGCAATGGCAGCACCCAGATCGAACTCCTCGACGGCACCAAGCATGCGTTCGAATGGGGACGGGGCAGCCTGTTCGCCCTGCCGCTGAACTGTAAGTATCAGCATTTCAACGGGTCGGGTCTGGAACCGGCACGTCTGTCATCGACCAACAACATGCCGATGATCATGAACGTGTTCCACGATTACGATTTCGTGTTCAACAACAACACCCGCTTCCCCAGCCGCGAGGGCACGTCGGATTACTATGCCGGCGAAGGGCTGTTCATTCCGAAGCGTCCGGGCCGTCATATGTGGGAAACCAATTTCGTGCCCGATCTCGCGACCTTCGAACTTCAGAAGTGGGAAGCCCGCGGCGCCGGCGGCTCCAACATCATGTTCGCGCTGGCCGACGGCGCCATGCACGCGCATATGTCGGAAATGCCCGTCGGCACCTACAAGAAGGGTCACCGTCACGGCGCGGATTTCCACGTCATGTGCGCCACCGGCTACGGCTATTCGCTGTTGTGGTACGACGGCGACGATGACTTCACCCGGGTCGACTGGAAACACGGCACCGTGTTTGCGCCACCCGACATGATGTTCCACCAGCATTTCAACGCCGCCCCTGATCCATCGCGCTATCTTGCGATCGCGTGTGGCGG